>NZ_JBRCUV010000060.1:0-14875 GCF_053498235.1 Thermodesulfobium sp. | reverse complement strand
TTTAAAGAATCTAAATACCTAACGATGTTTTTCTTCGTATGCCAGTCTTCATCTTCATAAAAAATATTCTCGGTATAACGGGCATAATAGTCAGGGACTCTCAAAAATGAGTATTTTTTGATTAAATCATCAATTTCCTTTGTATGACTTATCGGAAAAAGTATATCCACAGAAAAAAGATTCATTAATTGCTCAGCGAATTTGGAATTTGTTGATACCGGAATAATCGGATTATAAATTCCGCCCCAGAGCAAGGTATTTATCCCGGCGGCTTTAACTAAGTCGTCAATTGAACCATCCCGAACCAAAAAACCAATTCTAACAGGCCTATATTTAATTGAAAGATTGATAGAAGCCATAGTATGTAGTATATCAACTTATAAAAAATTTTCTACTCTTTTTGTCACCTCATCTAAAAGTTGTTCTGCCTCTTTGCGTAAGGAAAAAGATTGCTTTACTAACTAAGCTATATCTTCTTGTTTCTGTTTTAGGATGATTGGGACCAATAAATCTCCAAAAACACTTTTAGGGACGGCTTCCATAATTGCACCTGCTGTTTTCTGTTCTAATTGTTTCTTCATAATTTCTGATCTAAAAAGCAAAAATAAAAATTCATTTAAATAATTTTTCTGAATTAATAACAAAAAACCCGTGCTTGCCACTTCTCTATTCAGCTCTTGTAGTATTATCCCAATATTATCTAGCGAGCCGGAAAGTGAAACTACTAGTACGTCACCGCTTCTTACTGCCATTTGTGCTCTGCTTGGTGCTTCATAGCCATATAGCTCATTAAAACTTTCGATTTCTCCGGTCGAAGAATTAATGTCTGCAAGCTCAACATATTTTATCCTCTTTGTAAGCTTTGCTCTTGGATTGACTTTTTTGGCAAAATTCCCATTTCAGTAAAAGTAGATTTTATCTCTTTTATATATTTTGGTTTTTTAAAGCAATGATAATGTAATGTTTCTATAACTCGTAAATCATTTTCAACATCCTCATCAAATTTTCTCTTATATTTATCTTTTATCCAGTTGAAATGGAAAATATCTTGCTCCTCTGGCGATAAGCTGTGCCTCACCCATTGTAGTATTACCGGGTTTATACTTACCGCGAATCCAACTTCCATCTCTTGTATCATATAACCGTACAATATCAAAAAGATTAAGCACATCCCAGCCTTCATTGAGCATGTTTACCGCAAAAATCGCTCTAATTTCATTATTCTTGCTTTCAAGAGAATTAAGTTTTAACTGCCTTTCTCCATCAACATTTTGAGAATCCAAAAGCATAACTTTTTCTTCAGAAAAATCCCCCTGCAGTTCTTTAATTAAATTATCAAAAGAGATATTTTCTTTCTGAAAATAATTAAATGCCCATTCTAAACTTGTGCCTTTTGCTCGTGAATGTATTTTCTCAATATCTTTCAAAGATAATTCTTCTATTTTCGTCAAAAAGTCATCGTAATTTTCTTTTGACTCTTTTATGGTTTTGGACTTGAAAAGAAGTACCGGCTTCAAGTGTAAATTATATTTTTCAGCAATTTTTCTTGTAAAAAAGTAATTATGCTCTGTAATTCTTTAAATTTTTCCCGCTCTTCCAAAAGCCTTTTTTCATTGATAGTATAGCCTTTAATTAAATGTTCTTTTAATATCTTTGTTGCCCAGATACGGAATTGAGTCGCCTCTTAAGAATTTACACGATATCCAACAGAGATAATGGCATCTAAATTATAGAATTGTGTTTTGTAAGTTTTTTCACCTGCTGCAGTATGTTCAAAAATGGAACTAACTGAATTTTTATTCAACTCTCCTGACTTAAAGATATTGTTAAGATGCTTTGTTATCGCTGGTCTTTGCGTGCCAAATTGAATTAAAAGTTTCGTAGAGCATAATTATAACTCTTTAAAATACTTCATATCTTTATACTGATTCTCATAAGTAGATATTAAAAACTCAGATAAAGTTTTAGTGGCATTAACAACTAAAATAGCCATAGATTTCTCTACTTTATATTGTTCCTCTATCTTTCCATGACGATCGCCAAGTTTGTTACTAATCCCCGCAATCCCATTTACTACAGACAACATTCCGCCTAATACTTGTTTAGTATTTTCCTCTATCTTTTTATCTATAGACAAATTGAGTATTTTTGAAATATTTTTATACAATTTAGTGAGATCGCCATCAAAACTAAAATCTTTTCCTGTTGTCTCCCTATAAATATAAAGTAAAATTGTCTCTAACAATGCTCTCGCATTAGTAATGGCTCTAGAATCGTCGCCTTCAGTAATTTTTGCATCACATTTATTAAGGTTTTCTTTTATAAACTCGTTGTCAATTTTTTGAACTTTACCTGCTTCTATAAGATTATTATCAAGAAATAAAATTTTTAGTTTTTTATTTCGTAATACTATCTTAAAGCCATCAAATTCAAGGTATTTATTGGTCTTCTCTAGAAGTTCATTTAACTGATTTTCTTCCTCAACATAATTCACTGGTGATAGGTAAGATTTCAAAACTTCATCTATCCTGCCTTGCTCATTTAATTCTTCTAACTTCTGTTCAACATACTCCCCTCTTGAAGGAAAACCCTGACCATATTCATCACTGAATCCTAAATTATTATTAAAAAAATCAACAAGTTTAGGACCACTTTTATACTTTTAAAATCCACCATCACCAGTTATCATATCTCTTAAAAATTCTCTTGTTTTTTGTGATACTTTCATGATTAAAATCAATACTCACAAACCTCTTTGTTTATTTTTTTATCCTCTTCACCTACTCCATACTTCTTTGCTAATAAGACGCTCATCTTTTTGGAGTAATGATTTTAAACTGTCTAATAAGTTTTCCATAGTTTTACCTCATAAATCGTCAATGCTAACGCCTAAAGCATCAGCTATTTTTTTAACGGTTTCAACTCTAGGGTCTGGCGTTGCCCCAGATTCAATTTTTGTTATTGTATGCAAGGTAATGCCAGCAAGTTTTGATAACTTGTCTGATGAAAGTTGCATCTGGTCGGGGCGAGTGGACTTGAACCACCGACCTCTCCCACCCCAAAGGAGTGCGCTACCCCTGCGCTACGCCCCGACGAAGTACTATTATAAATTAAATTAACTGTAGATGCAATAAAAAACTAGTTTAACTTAGAAGTCCAATATTATATTTGATTTATTGCTGTTAACTTCCAGTTAATTGAATCCTCTGAGACAAAGCTCCAAAGCTCATGAAAATCAACTAGTTCATCTTTGCCCCTAACAATATTACCATCTCTATCAATATCGTAATCCATCATTGTAGCCTCAATCTTATAGGTTAAATATATAGTTTTATCCTCTGCCCAGGCATCTACCAACTCCATTCTCTTAACTGAAATATTCTTTATGACGTTAGTAACATCCCTCTTGTTTAGTTCTTCAATCTGTTTCTGAAAGTTAAGAAATACTTCATCAGAAGTAAAATTTTTCAACGTTTCAACATCCTTTTCTGACCACGCCCTTTGAACCTCCAAAAATATATTCTTAAGTTTATGCCTTACATCTTCTTCAGAAAAAGATGGGAACAACTTCTCAATTTCACTTAAACCATTATCAACGTCCATCTTTGCCTGAACTGAACCCAAATCCACTACCTGGACAAGTTTACTATCTGCAACATCCTTATCATAACCATATAAATTATTCTGAGACGTTCTTCTTTTCATAAAGAAATTAATCAAATAAATTACCAAAATCAAAATAATTAAAATAAGGAAAAAACCTGCTATCGAACTATTTGGTCCACTAAATCCAAATAAGCTACCCAAAATAGAAAATAAAGCCATACCAGCCAGAGCACCAGCTAAACCGCCGAAAAAGTTCCTCAAAAAGGAGGGTTGATTTTGAGAACTTGATTTCTGATTATAGTTTGGGTTAGTAGGAACTGTAGACTTAGGTGTATTTAGGTTTGGATTTACGTATTTACTTCCTCCCGAATAACTATGTGTTCCTGTGCTGCCAAAACTTTTACCGCCACCAGCTTTGGAAAAGGCAGTTTCTACATTGAATATTAGTAAAACAAAACATAATAAAAGTGATAACATTAAAATTTTTTTAAACAATTTTAACCTCCATTAAATTTTTATTGTATAATCTAAAATATGAAAAGGATGAGAAGGCAAAAAATTACAAGAGCTCATATTACGTACTATTTAATACTTTTTATTCTAGCAACTATAGTATTGTGGCCTGTATATTGGATATGGGCTATACCTCCCTTTTTGCCAGCCATTTTGGTTGTAATCTTTGGCCCCTCTTATGAAGAGTTTATCCACACATATAATAAATTTTTTAAAAGAGATAACACAAGAAAAACTTAAATTTCGCTCGCTACATTTACTAGCTTATTAAAAAGCAAAAAACCATAGTTTCTGTTAATCTTATAAGGATGATGAGTTAATATAAAATTCCTTTCCGGATGTGGCATCAACCCTAATATTCTACCAGATCTATCGGTTATACCTGCAATTCCCGCTTTTGAATCGTTTGGATTATATTTATCATAAGTAAAAACAACCTGTTTGTTTTCAAAAATCTTTTCCAAAACATCCGACTTAGCATAAAATCTTCCTTCAGCATGCGCTATTGGTAACTCAATCTCGGTCAATTCTTTCGGAATGAAGATACATCTATTTTCTAAAACCTTTAAATTTACCCATTCACACTGAAATTCTCCAGAAGTGTTATAGGTTAGGGTAACGTTTTGTTTGAAATCTCCATCCTCAAGTCCCGGTAAAATTCCAGTCTTGACTAGTACCTGGAAACCATTGCAGATTCCTACAATTAAAAGTTTTTTATTGCTCTCTACAATATCTTTAAAAATTTTCGAAAATTCTACAGCCATAATCTTTCCTGCTGATATATAATCTCCATATGTAAAGCCACCTGGTAAAATTAAGATTCTATAATCGTTGAACTTGACTTCTTTTTTGAGAATTTTATTAATGTGGAATAAATCAACATCAGCACCACTGTTTTCTAGCGCTAGCACAGTTTCTGTATCACAGTTTGTACCAGAAGCCCTTAAGATAATGGCTTTGGGTTTTTTACCAAAAGCTACATTCGGAACTGAAAAAGGTGTTCTACTGAAAGAATGAGGGATTTTTTTCTTCAAATAATCTGGCAAAAGCGGACTTCTCCAAGATTCCTTAAGTGCATATATGTTTTCTTTAACTATTGTTTCTCCAGACAAACCCCTTATTGTAAGGTATGGCTCTTCACAAGTCTTGCCAATTTCAGAAAATACACAACCCTCTAAAATCTCTTCAAATTTTTTTTGGTTTTCAGGTTTAACTTCTACTAAAAATCTGCCGTTTGATTCAGAAAATAAAATAATTTCATCTTTATCTACCGAATCATCACATACAACATTCTTAAGATCAATTCTTGCACCAAAATTTCCTGAAAAACTCATTTCACATATACATACAGCCAAACCACCATCAGAAAGGTCATGGCAAGAGCTTACCAAACCAAGCTCAATAGCCTTCGAAAGTCTTTTCATTAACAAAAGTGAGTCATTTGCCCTAACCCTTGGTACTATCCCATCATAAGAGTCAAACATTATTTTCATAAATTGTGAGCTTCCTAACTCATTATAGGTTTTGCCTAACAGATAAACTATATTACCTGAACCTTTAAAATCTGAAGTTATAGTTTTCTCCACGTCCTTAACGATTGCAATAGCAGATATTAATAAAGTAGGTGGAACAGATATTACCTTATCATGATAAGTAAACTCGTTGTAAAGACTATCTTTACCGGATATAAAAGGAACTTCAAATGCTAATGAAAAATCATGACAAGCTTTAACTGACTGATAAAGACTCCAAACATTTTCAGGCTTTTTAGGAGATCCCCAAGCAAAATTGTCCAATACAGCAGCCTGAGTTATATCAGCCCCAACGCATACAAGCTGCCTAAGTGCCTCTTCAATTGCAGAAGCGCTCATCCAATACGGGTCCTTTAAACCATAAAAGGGATTAATGCCATTTGAAATTGCAAAACCCCTTTTGTCATTCCAAAAGGGTCGTAAAACAGCTGCATCAGAAGGTCCATCTCTATATAATCCCACTAAGGGTTTTATTACGCTCATTCCCTGAACTTCAAAATCATATCCTGAAATAAATTTTTCTTTAGAACAAATATTGTAAGAAGATAACAGTTTATGAAAAGCTTCAGAAAAATTTGTTACTCTTACGTTATAATCTATATTTTGAGGAAGTAAATTTGGCTTCTTTGCCAAGATTTTCTTTCTAGCTTCTTTCCAACCACTGAACAAAAAATCATTAGATAGGTTTGCTACTTCAAAATTTTCGTAATAAAGTTTTAATCTCTTATCATTGGTAAACTTTCCAATAACTGTAGCCTCAACATCTTCAGATTCAAAAATTTTCAATACTTCTTTTATATCCTTTTCGGCAATAGCCAAAACCATTCTTTCCTGAGATTCTGAAATCCATATTTCAAAATAATTTAAACCTTGATACTTCAAAGGAACCTTATCAAGATAAACCTCCACTCCGGTTTCCTCTCCCATTTCTCCCACTGCGCTTGAGAGCCCACCACCGCCACAATCAGTAATTCTTTTTATATATCCCATATCGCGTACTTTTAGTATTGTATCTATGAGTTTTTTCTCAGTAAACGGATCGCCTATTTGAACAGCGCCTGACGAAACTACCTCAGATTCCTCCGAGAGCTCCAAAGATGCAAAATTTACACCGTGTATACCATCTCTACCTGTTCTTCCGCCAACCAACAAAATAAGATCGCCTGATTTCTGCCTACCCTTAAGAGCATACTTCCTTGGTACAATTCCTACAGAACCACAAAAAACTAAAGGATTTCCTAAATAGTCATC
Source organism: Thermodesulfobium sp. (assembly GCF_053498235.1). NCBI lineage: Bacteria > Pseudomonadati > Thermodesulfobiota > Thermodesulfobiia > Thermodesulfobiales > Thermodesulfobiaceae > Thermodesulfobium > Thermodesulfobium sp. The sequence continues at coordinate 7,973 of NZ_JBRCUV010000060.1, read as the reverse complement.
ATGAAACAAAACTGCCCCATTTACAGTAGGAACGCCAATTCTGTTTCCATAATCCCTAACCCCCCTAAAAACTCCCTCTAAAATTCTTTTTGGATGTAAAGTACCTTTAGGCAGTTCCTCATGTGCAATATCGATATTTCCAAAACAAAATATATCAGTATTCGCAATAGGTTTTGCAGACAGACCCGTCCCCATAATGTCTCTTACTACACCACCAATACCAGTAGCAGCTCCCCCATATGGTTCTAAAGCTGATGGATGATTGTGCGTTTCTACTTTAAAGCATAGGCACCAATCGTCATTAAAACTTATAACACCTGAATTGTCATCAAAAACAGAAACCAAATATGGTTTTGTCGATTTCAATTTATCAGTAGCGCCTTTAATTAAAGAAAACATGGGAGGTAAGATCTCTGTATCTAACTCAACCTCAGACTTAAAAGTCTTGTGAATACAGTGCTCAGACCAACTTTGAGCAATAGTTTCCAATTCTACGTCTGTTGGGTCTCTACCTTCATTTACAAAATAATTTTTTATAATTTTCATTTCATTTAAATCAAGGCTTAGGCTTCTTTTTATAGATAACTGTTGCAACTCTTGATCCGTTAAATTTCTTATTGGTATTACAATTTTTTTAAACTTAAATGAAGGCAAATCTAATATGATTTTTTCTTTACCCTTTACAACATGTTGTATTAATTTATTCATCAAAACTTTTTCGCAAATCTTCGAAATATCCTTTTTAGATATTGACTCTCCTGTAAAAATATATCTTTTTGAAGTCCTACAAGCCTTCACATTACTAAATCCAAGAGCTTTTATTCCTCTCTTTATTGGTTCTTCAGCCGGATCCATAACTCCAGGATTAAATGTTATTTCTACATCTTCTCCCTTTTTCTCTTGCTTGCCTAAGAAATAGGTCTCTACTACCGGATCGATCAACAAATTCTTTGCAATATACTCTATCTCATTTTGCTGCAAGTTTCCCTCAATATTATAAACTCTTGCGATCTTAACATCGTGAACGCTTTCTATACCAATCGATACAATTTGCCGCAGCACACCTTCTGCTTCTGCATCAAATACTCCATCCTTAAACCAAACCTCAACTCTATACAAGGATTAACCCCCTAAAGTTTTTAATAAAATTGTAAAAAATAACATTTCATTTTCTACTTTATAACCACACATATGTTTATTTTAACATTTTAACAGAACAAACAACAAAGCGCTCAATTCCGGACAAATCCTTGAAAATAGAACAAACAAATCCTTTGGCTTCACCTATCTCAACAACCTCATGCGCTTGATTAAATCCCACCTCAAATATGCAACTTCCCTCAGAATTCAAATAGTTTTTTGCTTTTAATAAGATCTTTTCATAAAATAATAAACCTTTGTTTTCGGTAAAAAGAGCAATTTTAGGTTCAAAATAAATTTCTTCGCTAATCAAAGAAAGCTTTGTATTATTTAAGTCAATATATGGAGGATTAGAAATTATAATGTCAAATTTCATAATCTCTTTAGGAAATAGATCAGCACGTTCAAAGAATACTCTATTTTCTAAATTATTTTGTTTTGCGTTCTCTTTAGCAACTTCTATTGCTTTTTCAGAAATATCTGTAGCAAAACAAATAGAATCTTTAATTTCTTTTACTAAAGATAAGGCAATTGCACCAGAACCTGTGCCTATATCCAGAAATAATCTTGCCTGAGGAAAGAATTTTTTTACTATATCAATTATTTCTTCTGTTTCATTTCGAGGTATTAGAACACTTTCATTAACTTTTAATTTCAAAAGCCTAAATTGTTTATAACCCATAATGTATTCAAGGGGCTTATTTTTTAACCTTAATTCTACAGCTTCATAAACTAAATTTAACTTATCTATATCAACTTCTATATCATCAAGCAGGTAAAAATCTTTCATCTCTATAGATAAAAAGTGTGAAAGGATAATTCTTGCTTCTTGCAGCGGATTGCTAGCTCTTTTTTTTAACAATCTTGAAATTTCCTTTGCTACTTGCGTTAAATTGATCTTTTTCTTTTTTACAAACTTTTCATTCATGTTATAATCATTTTAAACCAAAAATAAAAATCTGTGTAGGATCAACTAGTATGCCAAAGCTCTATAAAAGAAGAAAGCGACTTCTCTCTGATGAAGTTTACGAAAAATTAAAAAAATACATATTTCTTGGAAAAATAAAAGTTGGAGAACTTGAAACAGAACGAGGACTTGCTGAAAGATTTAACATGAGCCGAACACCAATAAGAGAAGCTATTTTGCGATTAGAAAAGGAGGGCTTGGTAACTGTAATTCCACGAGAAGGCATATTAATTGGTAGTTTGAATAGATTTGATTTAAAAGAAATCTTTGAAATTAGAAGGCTTTTAGAAAACTTTTCAGCAGAAAAATTAGCAAGAATAAAATCAGATTTAGATTTGAACAAGCTCGAGAAAATAATAATAAATTCAAGAAAGAAGATAATAAAGAAAAATTATGTCGGATTTGTTGATCTGGACAGAGAATTTCATAGCACTATTGCAAACCTTACTAAAAATAGATATATTTTAAGGTTTTTAGAGGATATTAGAGACGTTATGAACCTATCCGGAATAAAGGCTCTAACAAAATCCTGGGATTATGAACAAGTTATAAAAGAGCATACTGACATATTAGATGCTATAAAGAAAAAGGATCCCATATCTGCAAAAAAAGCAATGGATAGGCACTTAATTAACACTTTTAAAGCAATGATTAAGATTTTGCCAAAGGTAGAAGGTTAATCCTTAATCAAAGTACTTCGCTAAGTACTTTTGTTAACCCTTCAGTCAAATTTAGTTTTGTAATTTCTTCCTTTGAAAAAAAGCGTGCATCGCACGCATCGTCATTTGCCTTTAAAAAACCAGCAGAGTATCTCAACAGATACAGCAAAATTACATAATGATAACCTATTTTATCTTCTTGAAGATCAATCTTCTCATAAACAGTAAGAAGTTTTACAACTTCGACAATAAGCGATGTTTCTTCAAAAAATTCCCTTTTAATCGCTTCACTAAGTTTCTCTCCTTTTTCTACCACTCCACCTGGCAATGACCACCGCCCAATTGAAGGAGGACTCTTTCTCTTAACCAGAAGCACTTTATCTTCTTTCAACAACAAACCGCTAACAGCAAGGATAGGAAATGGATATTTTCTTCTATCCATATTCAAAACTTCATAGGTCTTAATCTGGATGATATAAACATGCCAATCTCAAAAAGTATCATCAAAGGAATAAACATAACGCCCTGAGAAAGAAGATCTGGAGGACTTATAAAACCAATAAACAAAAAAATTAAAATATAAAAAAATTTTCTTACTCTTTTTAAAGTTTGATAAGAAACAATGTCTAATAATACCAACAAAGACAAAACTAAGGGTAATTGAAACATAAGACCAAAAAAGACTATAGTTAAAAAATAAAATGAAATAAACTTAGAAACTGCAAGTTTTGGAATAGCAAAACTTGTGGTATGAAATACAAAAAAGTGTAAAACAAAAGGCAAAATTACCTTCACAGAAAAAAATGCACCAATAAAAAACAATAGAACAATTACAGGCATCCATCGCTTTACAAACTTCTGTTCATTTTCATAAAGACCAGGAGCAAGAAACCACCATACGCTATAAAATATGATAGGTGACATAATTATAAAACCTAGTATCATAGAAAGCTTTAAGTCAGTAGTAAACATTTCAAGCGGGGAAAAATAAACAAGAGTCCCATTTGGAAGACTTGAGCTAATAAAGGCTAAAACTTTATCCTTAAAGAACCAGGCTATTATTATTCCCAAAAACCATGAGCCCAAACCAATTATCAAGGTTTTTCTTAGATCGCTAAGATGTTCTACTAAACTCATCTCTTTTTCGTTCATAGCTTAACTGAGAACACCTCCTTATAAACAGGACCTTCGGGTAATAGTATGCTTTGGAATAAACTAATCTTATCTAAAACAGACTCTGTTCTCTTCTTCCCTTGAAAAGAAATAGGAAAAACATCATTACCTATTAACGGCTCTTTAAATCTAACCAACGTTAAATGGGGTTTAAATTTTCTCTTCTCCATGCTAAAGCCCAAATCACTCATTTTAAGATCAATATTTTTAAAAATGTTTTCAAATTCACTGTCTTTTTCATAAATTTTCAGGTAAGCAAGTTTTGGATCTCGCCTTGATGGAATATAACCAATTTCATTTGACAAGAAAAAATTGAATTGTTTAATGCCGTCAAGCGATTCAAAAAGTTTTTCTGAAATCAGCTGAACATCCAGCCTCGTTTCCCCTAAAAATTTAAAAGTAATATGATAATTTCTGTAGTCAACAATTTTATGTTTTTTAAAAATTTCACAATTTACTACATTAAGATATATTTCTTGAGCATCCTTATGATGAACTTTATAAGCAATAAACAATCTCATACCTTACTAATAACTCCTAGAAAATTTGCCAAAGCAAATGAAGATGTTCTTTTTTGAATAAATCTCCTATCCCCCTTAAAAACCTTTTCAAAGGAGTACGCCTTATCTCCCACAATAGATATGTATGATTGACCAACCCTATCTCCTTCAGGTCCTGCATAACAAACTACACCAATAGACCAATCACTTTGAAAGATCTCTTTTGATGCCCTAGCAATAGAAAGTGCAGCCTCAGGCGAAACAGGATCTCCAGAGAAACCACATAATTTCTTCTTTGAATCACTACTATAAGTAACAATAGTCCCCAAGTAAACACTGCTTATTCCCTTTACAGCAGCAAGTCTAGACGATAGCAAACCTCCAGTGCATGACTCTGCAACGCTTAAAGTTTGATTTTTCTTTTTAAGAATTTTATATATTTCTGTCTCAAAATTTGAACGTGTAACTCCAGAATAATAAAGAGAATCTCTAAAAATCCCCTTTAATCTTTTGTCCCAATATCTAGCTTTTTTATCAGAATTAGTTTTTAAAATAAGTAACACTTCGCTATCTAAACCCAATATTGTTAGTAAAACTTCATAGTCATTTAATAATTCAGGTGGAAGTTGTTTTTCAACAGATCTCTCAAATCTTAACAACAAATGATAGAAATATATGTATAAACTATCTTTAGTTTCTAAAAAGAGTTTTTCTAAAATTTCACCAAGCAAATAATCAAATTCTGCTGGAACTCCAGGAAGAAGTATTATTTTTTTATCATTAAAATTGACTATTAAACCTGGAGCAAGACCAACTTTATTTTGAAAAACTTGTGAACCCTTAATAGTGTATGCCATCTTTTCAGGCAAATCTAAATTTTTTTCAAGAGGTAATTTTGTAAAATTCGAAACAGCTTCCCTCGTAATATCATCAAACGTATTGCCCAGACCACCAGAAACAAAAATATAATCGTAATATTCACAAAGATATTGAACTTGCGCTGAAATTACAGCAAGATCGTCTGGAACTACAATAATCGTCTCTATTTCATGTCCATAGTTTTCAAGTTTCGAAGAAAGAATACTTGAATTCGTTTCTGAAATTGCACCAGCTGTCAACTCTGAACCTACACACAAAAGTGCAACTTTCACTGTATTATTTCTCCCTCTAATTTAAATCCATTATTTTTAGTTACCAATATTCTAACAAAGTCACCAATTTCTACGCTCTTATTGCCTTTAAATCTTATACATGAATCAATATCTGGAGCCTCCATAAAACTTCTTCCAACATTATACCTATTAAGATCGTTTTCAACTAAAACTATAAAACTCTTTCCTATTAAACTTTTACGCCACTTTAAAGTAATATCCTGTTGGATATCTCTCGCAATTTTTAACCTTCTTCTCTTTTCAGAATAACTTACTTGGTTATCTAAATAATACGAAGCAGTATCCTCTTCCCGTGAGTATGAAAAGAAACCAGCCCAATTGAGATTCGCTTTTTGAAGAAATTTAATTAGTTTATAAAATTCAGCCTCATCTTCTCCAGGATGACCTATTATAAATGTAGATCTTATTACAGAATCTGGAATAATATCTCTTATTCTATCTATAAGTCTCAAAAACTTATCGCTATCAGAATTTCTTTTCATAAGACTTAAAACCTTTTCGCCAGCATGCTGTAACGGAATGTCAAAATAAGGTAAGATCTTTCCTGATTTTGAAATAAATTTTATTATATCTTCATTTAGAAGATCTGGATAAAGATAGAGCAATCTGATCCAATTAATTTCTTCAATATTTTCAAGATCTTCTAATAGCTTCAGCAAAGAATCTCCCCTATCCAACCCATAATAAGTAACGTCCTGTGCAACTAGCACGATCTCCTTTTTCCCTTTTTGAGCAAGATCTCTTGCCTGATTTATTAAAAATTTTCTATCATAACTAAAATAGCTACCTCTAATCTTTGGAATTAAACAATAAGAGCATTTGCGTGAACATCCCTCTGCAATTTTAAGATATTCAAAAGGTCTTTCAGAAAAAAAGGTTCTTTTGCTATCAGTAAAACAAACTTCATTTTCAAAATTGTAATAAACTTTATTGTTATCCAAAAAATCAAAAATTCTTTCATTAAAATCTCTTCCTGGCTCTAAAAAAGCGCTAACTTCAGGAAATAGTTCAATAAGAGAAGCTTTATATAATGAAACCAAACAACCACCAACAATAATTTTATATTTAAAACTCTCTTTATTTAAACCGAATTCTAAAATTGTTGAAATAGCTTCTTGTCTTGCTTTTTTAACAAAAGAACAGGTATTTATAAAAATATAATCAGCTAAATTTAAATCAAACGTTAAAAAACATCCATAACTCTCAAATTTACCTAATACATACTGTAAATCTACTTCATTTTTTGGACATCCTAAAGAAACTGGTAAAATATATCTTTTCCTCTTCATTCGGTTAGTTCTACAACTTCTCCTACATTTCCTGCTTTAAACCAGTTTTTCCCATCCTTCGAAATTTCAACTCCACCTGCATTACCTAACTTTATGTCAAGAGTGTCATTGGTGCTAAACACCTTCTCTTCACCAGGATTTATAATACCCTCAAACAGAATTTTATTTTGTGTCTGATCTTTAACTAATACCCAAGATTTGCCAGTAAATTTCATATAAATAATCTTTTGAGAATTATTATTAGGTTCATTATTTGTAGGTTCTTGTGTAACAACCTTATTAGGCAATTTACTTACAATTGGACTTTTTTTAGTAACTACCTGATGAATAAAGTATATCGACATTATAAAAACTAAAACTATTAAAACAAAAGTTATTATGTACCTAATTGATTTAATTTTTCTTTCCTTTAATATTTTTTCTCTTTTTTCTTTTGATTTTGATAAAATATCAGTTTCATGAACAACAACATCCTTTTTTTCCTGAACAAACTCATCAAAAGATTTTAAGAGTATATCTGGATCTACATCTAGCTCCCTAGCAACAATTTTTATATAGCCTTTAGAAATCGAATAAGGTGGAAATTTTTCTTTCTCTCCCTTTTCAAATATCTTTAAATAGTAGGAAAATATTTTAGATTGTTCAGCCAACTCTTCAATAGACATATTCCTTTGTTCTCTCATGTTCCTAAGCAATTCTGGAAAATCTAAATGATTTGACATATTTAGCTCCTCAAATTTAGATCTTCAATAGGTGGCAATTCTTCCAAAGAGTTCAAACCAAAAAAGTCAAAAAACTTGTTACTTACACCAAAAAGGGGCTGTTTTATAGGAGCATTATTAAATGATACAATTTTAATAAAGCCATCTTCGAATAGCTTCATAACTTGTTTTTCGCTTCTAAGTCCTCTTATTTTTGATACACCGCTCGCACTTATTGGCTGATTGTATGCAATTATAGCTAAAACCTCCAACATAGGTTTAGATAATCTTTCTTTCTCCTTATCGCATAAAATAAACTCCTTAAACTCTGGTTTAACGCCAAAAAAATATCCTTTTGAATTACAGTATATC
>NZ_JBRCUV010000059.1:0-59198 GCF_053498235.1 Thermodesulfobium sp. | reverse complement strand
CTGCAGCAGCAAGAGTCATTGTAAGAGCTGCAGTCAAAGTGGTCTTTCCATGATCAATATGACCAATGGTACCAACATTAAGGTGTGTCTTTGTTCGGTCAAATTTCGCTTTTGCCATTGAACATCCCCCGTTCAAAATGGTATTATTTTTAAACTCTTAAACTGGAGCCCACGACCGGAATAGAACCGGTGACCTCTTCCTTACCAAGGAAGTGCTCTGCCGACTGAGCTACGTGGGCTCATGGTGGGGAGGAAAGGATTCGAACCTTTGAAGGCGGTGCCAGCGGATTTACAGTCCGCCCCCGTTGGCCACTTGGGTACCTCCCCAACTGCGATTAAAATTCTACCAATTTTTTAGAAATTTGTAAACAGGTTATTTTCTCTTTATTTGAACTTTGAAAAATATTTATCTATTTCTGGTCTCAACTCTACCCCTACTCTTTCAAAACAATCCAACAGTTCTAAATAAGACCCTTCTCCCCCGAGAAAGTCCCAAAATTCTTCTGCAACCTTCAATTCATTATCTAAATCCAGCATTCCTTTCAAAGTCCATCTTTCATAAGGTTTGGGTTCATAAGGATTATATGGAATAGCAATACATGAACAAATACTTGCATTAGGATATTTTAATAAATAAATCGCTACCCATTCAAGCAATGTTCTCTTAAAGTCTTTAAAATTGCTAATATTAGGCTTGGCTGTTTTTAAATCAAACATATAAACAGTATTGTCTTTAGATTTAACAAATAAATCTACCTTTACAGTCTTTAATTTATTTATATTACCAAAGGTTGCAACTTTTCTTATTCTTTCAACTTCTTCTAGCTTGTCTGGATTTTTACCTATTGTTAATTCATTTATGATATGTTGAATTTCGTTTTGTGCCTGTTCACTTATAGTATCACCCACTACAAATTGCTTTTTTGCAACAGGAAATCTTAAACTTGCCAATGCTTCAGCTACAGGTTCAAAAATAGATGTACCAAAAGTTGTATTTAAAGAATGAATAAAAGAAAACAACGCCATTCTATCCCGACCAAGTAGGCGATAATGAAATGGCATATTACTTGTTTCCGGATTATATGACAAAAATTTATTTTTTAAACTTTCTTTAATAGTGTTTTCAATTTTTTCTATTTGTTCTTTTGTAAGAGTCATTTTTCATCTTTCTTTTAAGTGAAATATTGATTCTGAATAAGGTGTTTCTCTGTCTTTTTCAACTCTACATAAAACAGGACGTTTAAACTCATTAACAATTTTCATCCCGGCTAATTCTGCAATCTTTGGATAAAGGTTATATTTATCATTAGCAACCAAAAATACATCATAATTATCCTGAAGATATTTTTTACAATTTATCAGAACTTGCGCTATATCTCTAACATACAAATTCCTCTGCTCTTCCCCTTGGCCATTTGATAAAGGTCCTATCTCCAACTCGTCATTTCGTTCAAATCCAAATATCTCATAGGCATATGCATGCTGTTCGTGATAATCAATAAGTCCAACATAAGGTGGACTCGAAAAAATCCCTTTTATTTTTTGCTTTAATAAAATTTCAGCAAGCTCTTGGTTTTTCTCTTTAATCTCTTCATAAATATCTATTATTCTGCTATCCCCTGTTAAACAGACCTGAAAAGTATTTGTTCTCAACTTGTCAAATTCTTTAATGCGATTTAGTGTATCAACTGTATAAAATTTCCACCATCTTGTTATAGAAAATATTGGTTTACAAATTTTTCCATGCTTCTTACAATAGTAAGTAGTAGTGACAGGTTCTTTTAACGTTGCCAGGTCAGCATGAGTCGTAGCTCTGCATGAACGGGCAGTTCTACTTAAGATAATAGTTAGAACATTTTTTACATCCAAATTATTTAATGTCTTAATTTCTTCTGATAAGAAATCTATTTCCTTTCTTACTGGATCTAAAAACCACTTGTCTAAAAACGTCTCATTTTTATCCTGTCTTATTTTAATTTGATACCTTCGTATTAGTTCATTGTAAATGTTAAGAAATTCCTTTTCTTTATCCTTTGCGTATTCATTTTCATTGATTTCACCGTTTGCAATCTTTCTTCTATATCCCGGCGAAGGGAAATGCTTATTGTTAAATCTTGTCAATTCTGATAACAAATGTTCTTCAAAAATAATATTATTTTTGGTCTTTTGAAATTCCTTTAGTTTTAAATTCAGTTTACGAATCGCATCTTCTATTAGAGTTAGATTATGCTTTTCAACCTTTACATTAGAAATCAAGACATTGAAAGGAGAAATATCTATTCCAATGGCGTGTATTCCTAATTCGTTTGCCTGTACTAATGTTGTTCCGCTTCCACAGAATGGATCTAAAACTATATTACCTTTACTAAAATAAATCTCTTTTTTAAACTCATCAGTATGCGAATCAAGAAAATACTCTACTAATTGAGGAATAAATTTACCTTTGTAAGGATGCAACCTATGGACGTGTTTTGTTCTTTCGGTTTCTTTATATTGAGAAAAAGATAAATGCCAATCGATATCTTCTCCTAATATACTTCGCCATTCTTTTTCCTTAGAAAAATTATCATAATAATCTTTTAATTCATCTATATGTATAAGAACACTGCCATTATTTTCATATTTCTTTATCCTTCCATACTGAATTAGATAAGATATATTTGAAACACTGATTCTGCGATTTAGATATTGAGAAGCCCAAACACTTGCCTCTTTCAAACTTACGAACTTCTTATCCTCTTCTTTAAAGAGTGTGGGCTGCATCTTTGACATTTTTTAATCTTTCTCCTCTTAATGCTTAACTTCAATTTCTTATTTCACATAATTTTCAACATTATTACACACGGTTTAACAATCTGTACTTTTTGAATAACTTGATAAGCGAAGTAAGTACAAGAAAGATAAGGAAGAGAGTCATTTTTTAACTCCGAAAAACCTCATTTTATGATGTTATGAATGGCTCCCCGGGTAGGATTCGAACCTACAACCTACCGGTTAACAGCCGGTTGCTCTACCGTTGAGCTACCGAGGAACATTTAAATCTGGTGGGTCGTAGAGGATTCGAACCTCTGACCCGCTGATTAAGAGTCAGCTGCTCTACCAACTGAGCTAACGACCCGCTACGGATAAATATCTTACTAATAAATTTTTATTTTGTCAAATTTTTAGAGAAACGCTTTTGAAAATATTACGAATGCCAAACTGATTAGATCCCTAGTTCCTTTAGTCTATTATTATAATAATTATAGAACTTATGACTTGGCACCTCTTGAAATGCTAGAATGATAGAAGGTACCTCTTCACCTCGTAAAAAAGAGATATGACTTTCCAGTTCTGAAATTTTTACCTTCTCATCCTTTTGCAAAAAATGTCTCATAGAACTATCTGGAACATTACCCTTCATATCTTCTGGTATACTAGCTAAATATATAAATTTTAAGAGTAAATCCTCACGTAGATCAAATTGCTTGAATTTAGAAATTAGCTCGAATGCAAGCTCTTCATCCTGACCCAATTCAACTATTCTATCGGAAAATTTATCTAAAGTATCTACTGAGTCAGCCAAAAAAGCTCCAATAAGTGCAGATACATCTCTTTTCTTAAAAATTGACAAAAATCCAGCCGAGAGCAAGGCAGCATCATCAGATAGACCAGGTCCCTTTTTATGTCTGATATAGTGAGAAACTATTACATTTGAACCAGGTAAAACCCTATCACTTGAAACTATCAGGCCATTTCTTTTATATTCTTCAATGTTTTTTTCGTTTTCTTCCTTTGCAAGCATATCTCCTGTTATTTTTAGCTCCTCCATTTTTGTTCTGTCAACAATATAAATATCTCCCCCTCCAATATTAACTTTGTATTTGGCTTCAGCTTTCTTTCTATACTCAATATCGTCCATCAATCCAGCTAAGACATATCCGAAAACAGCACTTTTTACAGAAACTTGCATATTTTCAAAAATTGTAATTCCAAGTAGTGGCTCCCCAAACGAATTTAATAATGGCTTTCTATTATCTAAATCTTCTTCTTTCAGGCTTAGAAACCACTCCCTTATATCATCAATTAATTTTTGCCTTTCTCTTTTAATTACATCTACATCCATATTAAGAGCTAACACAATATCTTCCATGCAAGTATTAGGAAATTTTTCCCCTCTAAAAACAGAGTGACCTTCATGAGCGTGTCCTTCTATTGATTGTATTAGTATTAACGGTTTAACTTTATCATTTACTATTAAATGAACAGTTGTGTTTAAATGATCAAAATCCTTTCTGATAAGAGATTTTGGTGCCACATTTGAAAATTTTTTCATGAATATTCCTCCATAATTTGATTGTTCTTAATTATATAAAATCACAATTATTTATAATATTTTCAAAACCTCCAAAAGTCTTTAAAAATCTGGCCAAATCAGAAGCCCTCGTTACTTTCATATTTCTTTGTCTAGCAAATTCAGGAATAATTGCATGAACAAAAGTAGCTAAAAGCGACGCGCTAAGTGTATCATATCCAGTTGCAAGAAGAGCACCAATCATCCCACTTAATACATCACCAGAACCAGCTACTGCAAGATCAGAATCAGCAATAGGTATTAGATATTTTTGAAACCCCTTCCCTATCAAAGTGTTTGCCCCTTTAAGAACTAAAGTAATGTTTGGATATAACTCAAGAAAAGTTTCAAATCTTTCTATCCTATCTGCGTCATTTTTATATATTCTCTCAAATTCACCTTCATGAGGCGTAATTATTGCTTCTTTATCTTTTATTAAATCAAGAATTTCAGGAAACAAGGCATCGGCATCCAAAATCATTGGCAAATTAGACTGTGAGACATAACTTTTTATGAATTCTTCTCTTTTCTTTGTAAGACCAGGGCCTATTAAAACAGCTTTCCATTTTTTTGAAATACTATTTCCAACCTTCCCATTTACAAAATCCTCTTCAACAATAGGTATCGTCTCTGCAGGCAAAAGCGAAAATTCATCTTCTACAATTGAAAAACTCATCCCTAATCCCATATTTAAAGCACCTTCCAAACAAAGCCTAAGCGCACCAGGATACTGTTTAGATCCTGCCCATACTAGTAAGGATCCCTTTTCTATTTTATGAACAAAATCATCCTTTTTTCTTATTAGCTCCTTTGAATCAGAAGATGTAAATAACTTTATGCCGTTTTCTGGAATTGGAAAACCAATATCTATTATCACAACTTTACCTGTATATTCATATGAACGTCTAAAGAGATAACCTCTTTTTAAAAAGCCGATGGAATAGGTATAAGTAGCTTTAATCGCTTCAGGTTGAGGTTCTCCTGTGTCAGAATTTAATCCAGCAGGAACATCCATAGAAACTATCGGTTTATTTAAACTGTTCAATTCCCTGATCAATCTAAGCATTTCATCTCTAAGTTTTCCATAAAAGCCTATACCTAAAAGTCCTTCTATAATAACATCTGCACCTTTTAAGTCTGAAGTTTCTTCTATACCTAAGGACCTACAAAGTTCTCTTTGAACCCTACACTCTTCAGTTGCTGCGCCCCACGGTTGATAAATAGAACAATCATAGCCCTTTAATTTTAAATTATAAAGCAAAGAAAGTGCATCCCCTGCATTATTCCCCTTACCACACACTGCTATTATCCTACGTGCGTCTTTGAAATCTTCAACAAACCTCAATGAGCTCATTGCCCCTACTACACTCATAAGAGCCAAAGGTGTTTGCCCGGTAGAAAAAAGCTTCTCTTCTTCAAATCTAATATCTGAAGAGCTCAAAACAAACATTTCAAAGCCCCCTTTGAAATTTATATATAGTTATTGTAACATCAACTTAATTTTTAATTACCCCAACGCCCACACAAAAATTATGTTCAAATTGGATAGTTACGTGATTAATTCCAAATCGCTTTAATTTCTCTTCAATCTCGTCTATTATCTTTTTAGTATGACTTATCAAAACGTCTTCTACATCTACATGCGCTTCAAAATTTATATTATCCTCATTCAAGCACCATATATGAACATGATGTACATCAATAACTCCATCTATCTTTTTTATTTCTTCAACAATCTTGTAAATGTCAATATTATTTGGCACACCTTCAAACAATATGTTTGTGGAATTCTTTAAAATATCAAAGCTTTCTTTTAAAATATACATACCAATCAAAACAGCTATAAAGGGGTCTACCCAATTTTTATGAAATAAGAAAATTAAAATTCCAGCTATTATTACGCCAATAGAAGAAAGTGTATCCCCAAGCAAGTGTAAATAAGATGATTTTATATTCATATTTTCCCGTGATCCTTTATGCAATAAAAGAACTCCCAAAAAGTTTGCAATGGTTGCTAAAAATGCAACTGAAATTATAATAGAACTATTAATGTTTGCGGGATGCAAAAACCTTTCATATGCCTCTTTAAAAAGAAAGAGAGATATAAATATCAAAATCAGAGAATTTATGAAAGCTGAAATAATACCTGATCTTTTATATCCAAAAGTTCTTTTTTCATCATTTTTTTTGTTTTGTATTTTTATGGCAATATAACTAATTAACACGGATAAACCATCACTAAAGTTATGCATTGCATCAGAAAATAGAGAAACACTTCCTGAAAGGATTCCCCCAATTATTTCAAAAAAAGATATGCCAAAATTTAAAATTATAACTAAAAATAATTTTATATCGTTGATATCAGATATTTTATTAAGTTGTTCATGATGATGATGTTCGCTCAATTGTATCTACTCCACTGTTACCGATTTTGCAAGATTTCTTGGTTTATCTGGATCTCTCGAAAGCCATACAGCAGCATAATACGCAAAAAGTTGCAACGGCACAACGTTATAAATTGGCGAAACAATTTCTGGCACATCAGGTACATATAAAACATCGTTTACAAGATTTATAGCTTCTTTATCACCCTCACTAATTAAAGCTACAACTCTAGATCTTCTACTCTTTGCCTCTTCGATATTAGACAAAACTTTCTCATAAGTAATAGAAGACTTTGTCGCAATAGCCAAAACAGGGGTAGTAGGATCGAGAAGAGCTATTGGACCGTGTTTCATCTCACCTGCAGGATATCCTTCAGCATGAATATATGAAATCTCTTTAAGTTTTAAAGCACCTTCAAGAGCCACTGGATAATTTATACCCCTGCCCATAAAGATCATATTTTTATAACCAGAATAAATTTTTGCACTTTTTTCAATATCGCTCAAGTATTTTGGGAAATATTCTTTAAGCTGTTTTGGTACATCAAGAAGATATTCAAGTGTTTCCTCAACAACACTTTTTGAAATGCTCTTTTTACAAGTTCCAATATAAAGGGCTAAGATATACAAACTTACTAGTTGAGAAGTGAATGTCTTTGTAGCTGCTACTCCAATTTCAAGACCTGCCCTCGTTAAAATACTAAAATCAGCTTCCCTATTTGCAGTAGAACCCAATCGGTTAGTAATAGCCAATACATAACTACCTCTTTTTTTAGCTTCTCTCATAGCAGCTAAGGTATCGGCTGTCTCGCCTGATTGAGATATTGCAATGGTTAGAACGTTATTATTAACTGCTGCATTTCTATATCTAAATTCTGAAGAGTAATCAACTTCACATGGCATATCTGCTAAATATTCCATTAAAAATTTTCCTATTAATGCAGCATGATAAGAAGTACCGCATGCCACAAAACAAATTCTTGAAATACTTCTTATCACATCTTTAGGAAGTTCATTTTTATAAGGTTCAAACTCGTTTTCAAAAAATACTCTTTGACCAATTGTTTCCTGAACGACTAGGGGTTGCTCGGAAATTTCCTTTAACATAAAATGGTCAAAACCACCCTTTTCTGCATCTTCTTCGTTCCAATTAACATTAAAAAAGTTTGGCTTAATTTTATTTCCGGTCATATCAAAAACACTTATATCATCTTTGCTTAATACTGCAACTTCACCATCATTCATAATATAAACTTCTTTGGTGTATTTTAATATAGCTGGTATATCAGAGGCCAAAAAATTTTCCCCTTGTCCACGTCCCAAAATTAGGGGTGCAAATTGTCTTGCTGCAAATATTTTATTTGGCTCTTTAGCATTTACAAGTGCTATAGCAAAAACGCCTCTTAAATCGTTCAAAGCTTTCAAAAAAGAGCTGAAAGTATCATTATTTGTTTTTTGATAATCCTCTATTAAGTGGGCTATTACTTCTGTATCAGTGTCGGATTTAAAAACATGACCTTTGGATATCAACTTATCTTTAAGTTCTAGATAGTTTTCAATGATTCCATTGTGTACTACAGCAATAGAAAAGGTGCAATCAACCTGAGGATGAGCATTTTTAAGACAAGGCTCTCCGTGAGTAGCCCATCGCGTATGGCCAATCCCAACAAAACCCCTAAGAGGAATATCTCTTAAATTATCTTCAAGAAAGATAATTTTTCCAACCGCATGTCTGATATCAAGTTCACCTAATTCATTCACTACAGCAATACCAGCTGAATCGTATCCTCTATACTCTAATTTCTTTAAACCGTGTAAAACAACATCTGCTGAATTTTTACTACCAATATAACCAACTATTCCGCACATATTATCTCCTTTCTAAAACACAACATAAAAATGGCACTTGGTTAAAGATACCAAGTGCCAATTCAAATATTTATAAATTTAAAGATATTTTTGTTTAAATATCAAAAAGTGTAACGAATTCATAAGGATGAGGCCTTATAGCTAATTCTTTAGCTTGAGCTCTCTTTAATCCAATATAGGATTCAATCAAACCTTTTGAAAACACCCCGCCCTTTAAGAGATATTCGTGATCTGCTTCAAGAGCGTCGAGCGCTTCATCTAAAGAACCGGGAACAGAAGGAATATTCTTTGCCTCTTCAGGTGGCAAATCATAAATGTTTTTATCAAGAGGCTTACCAGGATCAATCTTGTTTTCAATGCCATCCAAACCTGCCATAAGCATTGCAGAAAAAGCAAGATAGGGATTTGCAGATGGATCGGGTGGCCTAAACTCTATCCTCTTTGCTTTTGGATTGGCAGTGTACATTGGAATACGAATAGCAGCAGAACGATTTCTTTGTGAATATGCAAGGTTCACAGGAGCCTCATAATGGGGTACAAGTCTCTTATAAGAATTTGTAGTTGGAGCGGCAAAAGCTAATACAGATTTTGCATGCTTAAGAAGACCGCCAATATACCACAAAGCAATGTCACTAAGATTAGCATAGCCTTTTTCATCGTAGAAAAGAGGCTTTCCACCCTTCCACAAACTCTGATGACAGTGCATACCCGAACCGTTATCGCCAAACAAAGGTTTGGGCATAAAAGTTACTGTCAAACCATTTGCTCTTGCAACATTCTTTGCTACATACTTGTATTTCATAAGGTTATCAGCCATTTTTAGCAAACTATTAAACTTTATATCTATTTCAACCTGGCCTGCAGTTGCAACCTCATGATGATGAACTTCTATCTCAAGTCCAACTTCCATCATAGCTTTTACCATTTCAGATCTAACATCTTGTAATTGGTCATTAGGAGGACAGGGGAAATAGCCCTCTTTAGATCTTATTTTGTGACCAAGATTGGGCTCCTCATCTCTATCAGAGTTCCACCACGCTTCTACAGAGTCGATGGAAAACATGCCACCCTTTGAGTCATATTTATACTTGACATCATCAAAAATAAAGAACTCTGCTTCAGGGCCAAAATAAACAGTATCTGCAATGCCAGAAGCCTTAAGATAATTTTCTGCTCTTTTTGCAACACCTCTTGGATCCTTTGGGTAGTCTCTTAATACAATAGGCTCTTTTACATCGCAAATAATGTCAATAGTTAGATCGTCAAAAAATGGATCTATAAAGGCTGAAGATAGATCTGGAATAAGGATCATATCGCTTTCTTCTATTTGTTGAAAACCCCTTATGCTTGAACCATCAAAACCTAATCCCTCTTCAATTACGCCTTCATCAAAGGCCTCTACAGGAACAGTAAAATGTTGCCATGTTCCTGGAACGTCACAGAACCTTACGTCTACAAACTTCACTTCATTTTCTTTGACAAAATTTTTAAACTCTTCATAGTTTTTAAAACCGACCTTATCTTGATTGCTCAAATTAGACCTCCTAAATACTTTTATTTTTCTCTTAAAACACTTGCAAAGTTAAGTTTTTCTACAATCTCCTCAACTGCCCTATAAATTCCTACAAATATTGACCTCGATACAATACTGTGTCCAATATTTAATTCTTCAACCTCGGGCAGCAAAGCAACTTCAAAAAGATTGTCTTTATTCAAACCGTGGCCTGCATAAACCTTAAGACCTGCTTCTTTAGCAAGAAAGGAAGCTTTCTTTAACCTTTCCAGTTCGAAATTCCTTTCAATTTCGTCTATTGAGTCAGCATATCTTCCCGTATGTAACTCTACAGAATCAGCACCTAACATCGAACTTTTTTCAACAGAAACCTCATCAGGATCAATAAAAAGAGAAACCTCAATCCCATTTGACTTCAAAGTTTTTATACTTTCTTTTAAAGTATCGTAGTTTTTAGAAAGATCTAAACCTCCTTCTGTCGTGAGCTCTTCCCTTTTTTCAGGAACTAAGGTCACCTTGTTAGGTTTTGCCTTGAGGGCAAAAGAAACAATTTGTGGAACACAGGCCATCTCTAAATTTAGATTATCTACAGCCCTTCTTATCTTAAGGACATCATTGTCCTGTATATGCCTTCTATCTTCTCTAAGATGAACTGTTATGAGATCAGCACCTGCAGACAAAGATATTAAAGCAGCAAAGAGCGGATCGGGATACGTAATTTTCCTCGATTCTCTAAGTGTAGCAACATGGTCAACATTAACTCCCAAACGGATTTTCCTGACCACATAATCACCTCTTTATTATGATGTCAAAATTATAGCACAAAAAAAGATAGATTTATCTCACAATTTCTTTGATAAAATATCCAAAATAAAATTAGCAATATCCTTTTTAGTAGAACTTAATTCAAAGAAATCCCCTTCAGCACTTAAAATCAAAACTTCATTATCTTCACTTCCAAAAGGAAAACCGCTATTATGAATTTTATTTGCAACTATGTAATCCAAACCTTTCTCTTCTAACTTTTTCTTTGCATAAATATTCAAGTTCTCTGTCTCAGCAGCGAAACCAACAACCAGCTGATTCTTCTTAAGTTTACTAATTTCCTTCAATATATCAGGATTTGAAGTAAGTTTAATTTCAAAACTATCTTTCTTTTTAATTTTATTCATAAATTGTTCGCTTACCTTAAAATCCGATACAGCAGCCGCCATGATCAAAATATCACAAGTTTCAAAATTTTCACGTACACATCTAAGCATCTCTTCAGAAGTCTCAACGTTGATCCTTTCCACCATATAGGGAGTATCTAAACTGGTAGGCCCTGAAATAAGTTTTACTTGCGCCCCCCTCAATGAAGCAATTTGAGCAAGAAAATAACCCATTTTGCCTGATGATCTATTAGAAATATACCTAACTGGATCAATGGGCTCACGAGTAGGCCCTGCAGTTACTAGTATTTTTTTCCCAAGAAAATCCTTTTTAGGATAAAAATAATAGTTAAACATTTCCAAGAATTCATGTGTTTCTATCATTCTACCAGGCCCTGTGCTTTCACAAGCAAGTCTGCCATAAGTAGGACCAAAAAAAATCACATTCTGACTTAATAATTTTTTCACGTTATCTTGTAAGGATGGATTTTGCCACATAACGTTATTCATCGCTGGCACTAATACCAGTGGACAATTCCTTGCCATAGCCATTGTAGTAAGTAAATTATCGGCTATACCCAGTGCAATTTTTGAAATAGTATTAGCCGTGGCTGGACATACAACGAATACATCAGAATTCTGAGGCAAGATTATATGAGCTAAAGATTCTTTGCCAACAGGCATATTGGTATCTGTATAGCAATTATTTTTTGTTAGAGCTTCAAAAGTCAGAGGAGAAACAAATTTAGTGGCATTTTCAGTCATAACAACATTTACTTCATGTCCCTCTTTTACAAGAGATGAAACAAAATTTGCTGCTTTATATACCGAAATACCACCAGATACGCCAAAAAGTATCTTCAACTTATCTATTTACTAAAACCTTTATTTTCCCACTTGCAATTTCTTCGAAGGCTTGCTCAAGAGGATCGCTAACGTTAGTCATAAAAAGATCTTTATTGCTCTTAATCTCTTTCGCCCTTTTTACAGCTACAATAACTAGGGCATATCTTGAATTTATCTTTTTAAAAACATTTTCTAAGCTTGGTGCTATCAAACTATATTACCTCCTGTCCAAATTGTATTTCTGACCTAAGTTTCGATATTATATCTTCTCTTCTTTCCCTTCTTGCTCTTTGAGCAACGATAATACATTCAATCTCGCTGGCAGCTTCTATGACACTATTATTTATGATTATATAATCATATATAAAATATTCTTCAATTTCCTCAACTGATCTTGAAAGTCTTCTTCTTATTTCATCGAAATTTTCAGAAGATCTAGTTTCCAACCTCAATCTGAGATCACACCATCTTGGAGGTACAATAAAGATTAAGATTGCCTCAGGATACAACGATTTTACTTTACTCGCACCCCTGGTATCTATTTCAAGAATAACGTCATTATTTTCGCTTAATTTTTTTAAAACATAATCTTTAGGAGTACCATAGTAATTGCCATGAACTTTTGCCCATTCTAGAAGGTTATCCTTTTCTATGTGTTCTAAAAACTCAGATTCAGAAACAAAAAAATAATCTTTACCGTCAACTTCGTTAGGCCTTCTGGATCTGCTAGTCATAGAAATAGAAAGGCACAGCATAGGATCCCTTTGCATTAGTTCCTTAATTACTGTACCTTTCCCAACACCAGAAGGTCCTGAAACTACAAATAATAAACCTTTTCTTTCATCGTTCTTTTTATACACTACTTATTACCCTTTGTAGGAACTTTATAAGGAAGTGGAATAAACTGCACGGATGGTCTTCTGTTACCAGCTTGAGGGTACAATTCCATTAATTCATATACCTCATCAGGCAAATCCTTTCTAACCGAAATGCCCAAATTCTTTATTTCTTCATACGAAATTGGATAATCGTGAGTCCACTTTCCGCTTGTAAACAAGTCAGCTAAAAATGATGCCTTTTCAGAATCCATTCTATCCTGTAAGAGTTGCTTGATTGTACTCTTTACTTGATTGATAGCCTTTTGAGACATATCAGCTAAAATCAAAGTTCTATCGTCAACATTTTCTCTACCCTTTTCCCTTACAGCCTGTATAATAGATACAGCAGGATATTCTCCCAACTGAGGATCAACAGGACCTAAAACCGCATTTTCATCAAGATATATCTCATCAGCAGCAAGAGCAAGCATAGTACCACCTGACATAGCATAGTGAGGCACAAATACTCTAACAGGAGCTGGATGTCTTATGAGAGCTTTTGCTATTTGCTCGGCTGCAAGCACTAGACCACCAGGAGTATGAAGTATAATATCGATAGGCACATTTTTTTCTGTAAGTCTTATAGCTCGTAAAATTTGTTCCGAATCATCTATATCTATATACCTCGAAAGCGGAATGCCAAAAAAAGAAATAGTCTCCTGTCGGTGTATAAGTGTAATAACCCTCGAATTCATTTTCCTTTCCATAGACCTTATAGTTCTAATTCTCATATTCTCAAGGTATTTTTGCTGTAATACAGGAGTAAAAGCAAATATTATAAAAATAAACCAAATTATATCAAAAAAATTCATTTATTTATCACCAATTTAATCTTATTATCTTCCACTGCTATCTTCACAGTGTCTCCTTCCTTTATATTATTATTTAAAATTTCCTTAGCAATAAGATTTTCCAAATTTTTCTGGATGTACCTTTTTAGAGGTCTTGCTCCTAATGTTGGTTCATAACCCTCTTTAGCAAAAAACTTCTTAGCTTCATCTGTTAGTATAATTTTAATTTTCTTTTCATTCAATCTTTCCTGAATGTCGTTTATTATTAATTCTACTATTTTTTCAATATCAGATCTAGATAGAGGTTTAAAAACTACAATTTCATCTATTCTATTCAAAAATTCTGGTCTAAAAGTTGAATTTAACAAAGATAAAACCCTATTTTTTGCCTTTTCAAATTCTCGCTCATCTTCAACATTGGAATTCAAAAGTATATCAGAACCCAAATTAGATGTCATTATTATAACAGTATTCCTAAAATCTATAGTTCTTCCCTTACCATCAGTTAGCCTTCCATCATCTAGAACCTGCAATAATATATTAAAGACATCGGGATGAGCTTTTTCAATTTCGTCCAAAAGTATTACAGAATATGGTCTTCTCCTAATTACTTCTGTTAATTGTCCACCTTCTTCATAACCCACATAACCAGGAGGAGCCCCTACCAACCTTGAAACAGAATGTTTTTCCATATATTCTGACATATCAATTCTTACCAAAGCATTTTCGTCCTTAAATAAAAAGGAAGCAAGGGCTTTACTCAATTCAGTTTTACCAACTCCCGTTGGACCAAGAAACAGAAAAGATCCAACTGGTCTCCTTGGATCCTTTAAACCCGATCTTGATCTCCTTATTGCTTCGGAAACAGCAGTTACTGCTTCATCCTGTCCAATTATTCTCTTATGAAGGATATTTTCCATGTTGGTTAACTTGTCAACTTCTTCTTGAACCAATTCTGTTACAGGTATTCCTGTCCACTTAGAAACCAAATTTGCAATATCTTGTTTATCTACCACTTCATTAACCTTCTTATCAATAAGCCATTTATCTCTTTTTTCCTTAAATTCCCTTGAAAGTGCTTCAGATTCATTCTTCAATTTTGCAGCTAATTCATAATCTTCTCTTCTCACCGCTTCCTGCCCTTCTTGATTCAACCTTGAAAGCTTATTTTCCAATTCTTTAAGCTCTTGGGGCATATTAGAAAGCTGAATTCTAACTTTAGCAGCAGCTTCATCAATCAGATCAATAGCCTTATCTGGTAAAAATCTATCTGATATATATCTTTCAGAAAGATGAGCGGCTGACTCAATTGCCTCATCAGTAATTTTTACCCTATGATGAGCCTCATACTTATCTCTTAAACCCTTTAGGATAGAAATAGTATCCTCTACGCTCGGCTCTTTTACATAAACTGGTTGAAACCTTCTTTCGAGCGCGGGGTCCTTTTCTATATATTTTTTATATTCATCTAGGGTTGTAGCACCTATCACTCTCAGCTCGCCTCTTGCGAGTGCAGGCTTTAACAGATTTGATGCATCTATAGCTCCTTCTGCAGCACCTGCTCCTACTACAGTATGCAACTCATCAATAAACAATATATAATTTTGCGTCTTAGTTACAGAATCAATTATTGTTTTCAACCTTTCCTCAAATTCGCCCCTAAATTTTGTACCAGCAACTAAAGCCCCCATATCAAGTGCTAAAAGCTGCTTCCCTTTAAGGATCTCAGGCACATCATTAGAAGCAATTTTTTGAGCAATACCATCAACAATTGCTGTTTTTCCCACACCTGGTTCACCTATTAAGACAGGGTTATTTTTAGTTCTCCTAGAAAGAATTTGCATAACCCTTTCAATCTCTTCATCCCTGCCAATTACAGGATCTAACTTACCTTCTAAAGCAAGTTGAGTTAAATTTCTCGTATATTTTTCAAGAGCTTGATATTTTTCTTCAGCACCTGGATCTGTCACTCTTTGTGTACCCCTTATATCCTTAAGAATTTGATAAACCTTTTCTTCTGTGAAACCGTACTCCTTTAAAAGTCTCGAAGCAGGGCTTTCGCCCTCTTTTACAATTGCAATCAAGACGTGATCTATTCCAATAAACTCATCCTTTAACCTAATC
Source organism: Thermodesulfobium sp. (assembly GCF_053498235.1). Classification (NCBI taxonomy): domain Bacteria; kingdom Pseudomonadati; phylum Thermodesulfobiota; class Thermodesulfobiia; order Thermodesulfobiales; family Thermodesulfobiaceae; genus Thermodesulfobium; species Thermodesulfobium sp. The sequence continues at coordinate 43,309 of NZ_JBRCUV010000059.1, read as the reverse complement.
GCTTCTTCTTCAGCTATATCTAAAACCTTTTTTAAGGACGGTGTAATATAAATTTGCGGAACAGAAGATGAATACTGTATTTTGGGAAGTCTATTTAAAATTGCTTCCAATCTATCCTTTATATCGTTCTTATTAATTCCAGCTCTAGTTAAAATTTTTCCAACAAGACCGTCCTGCTGAGTTAGCATAGCATATAATAGATGCTCTACATCAAGCTGATTGTTTTGAAAATTCATCAACACTCTCTGAGATGATTCTAAAGAATCTCTAAGCTGTTCTGTAAACTTATCTGGGTTCATCGCTCTCACCCTCCTTTTCTTTAGAAATATTATTTAATAAGTTATTAAGCCTTATAACTTCTGACTCTAATTCCTCCACTCGTTTGGATAATCTTAAAATCACCTCAACGCCAGCAATATTTATTCCAAGATCTTTTGTAAATTCTTGAATCTTTTTTAACACCTCTATGTCTTCATCACTAAAAACCCTTGTTTTTCCGGCAAGTTTTTTTGGGCAAATCAAACCTAATTCTTCATATCTTCTTATCGTTTGTGGGTGAATTGACAACATCTTCGAAACAATACTTATTGCATAGAAACCACTTGTTTCAGGCATTATTTCTCACCCCTTAACTTAGCCCATTTTGTAACTATTTCCTTCTCTTCATCAGAGAGGTTTTTAGGTATTTGAACGTTTATATTTACAAGCAAGTCGCCTCTTGTCTTGTTATGCTTAAGTGCACCAAGTCCCTTTAGCCTTAAAATTGTTCCAGATGAAGAGCCAGGCGGGACCTTTACTTTCACCCTTCCATCAGGAGTATCTACCGGAATTTCTCCTCCTAGAAGAGCCGTAAACAAAGAAACGTTAGCAGAAGTCTTTATATTATCACCATCAATAGAAAATTTTGGGTCCTTTTCTATTTTAATTTTTAGATACAGATCTCCACCGTTTTGACCCAAACCTTTAAATCTAATTTTCGAACCTTCTTTAACTCCTGCAGGAATTTTTAGCTCAACATCTTTATTCAAGTAAGGTAAATTTACTTTTTTTGTAGTTCCATGCAAATATTCGTTAAGCGTTATAGTAACTTCTGACTCTACATCTTGACCAATATTTGTTCTTACATTTTGTTGCTTTCCAAAAAGATCAAATGGTGAAAAACCTCTACTAGAAAAGCCTCTTTTACTCGTAGAACCAAAGATACTATTTATAAGATCGAATATATTATCAAATTCACCAGGGTTAACGTTGTATTGAGTGTAAAAGTTGCCGTTAAAGTTAAAGCCTTGATTGCCGGCGCCCGCTCCTGTCCATGAAGTTCCCATTTGATCATATATTTTTCTCTTTTCAGGATTTGATAAAACTTCATGAGCTTCATTTATTTCTTTAAACTTTTCAGCATCGCCTCCAGGTAGGTCAGGATGATATTTTCTGGCTAATTTCTTGTATGCTTGCTTTATTTCCTTCTCCGTTGCATTCCTATCAACTCCAAGAATTTTATAATAATCTTTATACTTCATCTAAAGTTTCGCCTTCCTTTTTAGGCGGCCGACTAACTTTAACTTTTGATGGAATTAATACTTCGTTGTTATACATGTATCCAGCACTCAATTCCTGAAGTATGGTTCCTTCGGGTTTATCAGATTCTTCAACAAACACTACTTCATGATAGAGAGGATTAAAAATAGTATCAGGCTCTGCATTAATTTTCGTTACATTTTCTGACTTAAGAGCTTCAAACAAGTTTTTATAAACCATCTCTATTCCTTTTTTAAAATTTTCGGAATCAGAGTAGGATAGAGCTTTTTCAAGCTGATCTATATTAGGCAATATTTTTGTAAGAAAATTTCTTCTAATTTCATTAGTTCTAAATTCTATTTCTTTTTGGGTTCGTTTTCTTAAATTATCATAATCGGCTAAACTTCTTAAATATTTATTCTGTAAGTCATTAATTTCTTGTTTAAGCTTTTCAATAAGAGCATCTTTATCATCTATTGGGGTCTCTACATAATCCTTTAGTTCTTCGCTGTCTTTATTATTATTATTTTCATTATTATTATTTTCTATTTTAATTTCAGACATATTTACCTCCTTTTTATCTAAAGCTAATTTTGGTTATTAAAAAAAATACAATATATGATTAATTTGCAAAATTATTTCAAACATAATAATATTTTGGTAACGAGTGACATACATAGCATTTCATTTCTCCTATATCTGTCACTCGATACCTAAAATTCTTAAATAACTTTTTTAAAATAGTAAAAGGCTAGAAATTATCTTGCTCTAGTTTTCTTTCTTAAAATCAGCATCAATTACTTCTCCCTCTTGAGGTCCCTGGTCTGAAGAACTAGACGCAGAAGTCCCTGAAGAGGCACCTGCCGAACTAGTTTTGTATATCTCTTCACTGATCTTATAGCTTAGTTGTTTTAGTTCATTCATTTTTGCCTCAATTTCTGATTTACCTGCATTCTTCTTGACCAGATCTCTTAACTCAGAGATTCCTTTCTCAATTTTCGACTTTTCATCTTGCGAAATTTTATCACCCAAATCTTTTAGAGTCTTTTCTAAACTATAAGCAAAGCTTTCTGCCTGATTTCTTGTATCTGCCTCTTCTTTGATTCGCCTATCTTCCTCAGCAAATTGTTCAGCTTTCTTGATCATCTCATCTATCTCTTCTTTAGATAGAGTAGAAGCTCCAGTTACTGTAACTTTTTGTTCTTTACCGGTACCCAAATCCTTTGCATGAACAGTTAATATGCCATTTGCATCAATATCAAAGGTAACTTCAATTTGAGGGACTCCTCTTGGAGCTGGTGGTAACCCTTCCAATCTAAATCTCGCAAGTGTTCTGTTGTCTCTTGCCATTGCTCTTTCTCCCTGCAAGACATGGATCTCAACTGCAGGTTGGTTATCCTCTGCTGTTGTAAATATTTCACTCTTTTTAGTAGGAATAGTAGTATTTCTTTCAATCATTTTTGTAAAAACGCCACCTAACGTCTCAATTCCAAGGGAGAGAGGAGTAACATCTAACAAAACAATATCCTTTACTTCTCCTGCGAGAACTGCACCTTGAATTGCTGCACCCACAGCTACAACTTCATCAGGATTTACTCCCTTATTTGGTTCTTTCCCGGTCAATCTCTTAACAAGTTCTTGAACCGCAGGCATTCTAGTAGAACCACCTACAAGGATGATTTCATCTATATCTTCAATTTTTAGCTTTGCATCTTCAAGAGCCTGCTTAAAAGGAGCTATACATCTTTCTGTAAGATGTCTTGTAATATCTTCAAATTTTGCCCTTGTAATACTCATCTCAAGATGTTTTGGCCCTGTTTGGTCAGCAGTAATAAATGGCAAACTTATATTCGTAGAAGTCATAGAAGAGAGCTCAATCTTCGCCTTTTCTGCTGCCTCAAGAAGCCTTTGCCAAGCCTGCTTATCGGCTTTCAAATCTATTCCCTGATCTTTCCTAAACTCATCAGCCAAATAATTAGCAAGCGCAAGATCGTAATCATCTCCACCAAGGTGTGTATCACCAGATGTAGACTTAACTTCGAAAACTCCGTCTCCTACTTCTAGAATAGATACATCAAAAGTTCCACCGCCTAGATCCCATACAAGTACTGTTTCATTTTTCTTTTTATCTAGACCATATGCAAGAGCTGCGGCAGTAGGTTCGTTTATTATTCTCACTACTTCCAAACCTGCAATTTTACCTGCATCCTTTGTAGCCTGCCTTTGTGAGTCGTTAAAGTACGCAGGAACAGTGATTACTGCTTTTTTAATTTTTGTTCCTAGATAGGCTTCAGCATCTGTTTTCAATTTCATCAATACCATAGAAGATATCTCTTCTGGTGAAAGATCCTTATTTATAGCAGGAATTCTAAATCTTACAGAATCATTTGGACCCTGTACAACTTGATATGCCACTCTCTTCCTTTCATCAGCAACTTCTGAAAAACGGTGTCCAATAAATCTTTTTGCTGAATAAACAGTATTATCAGAATTGAGCACGGCTTGCCTTCTTGCAAGTTGACCTACCAACCTATCACCATTTTTTGTAAAGCCAACTACAGAAGGAGTAAGCCTACTACCCTCACTATTAGGAATAACTACCGGTTCACCGCTTTCAACTACAGCAATAACAGAATTTGTTGTACCCAAGTCGATACCGACTATTTTCTCTGACATTATTACACCTCCAAGTGTTTTATAAAATTTTATACAAATAATATATAACATATTTATTAATATGTGTCAATAGTGTTTATAATAATATACTCAATGCTATATTATATCAATAATAAATTTATTTGACAAAAAATACTCATATTAAACCTTGGATGCATTTTTACCAAATAATAAAAACATCTCACAAATTTTGTTTTGTGAGATGTTAATTTTATAATTTTATGTAATATTTTATGTAATTAAAAACTTAACTATTACATTGATGATCCTTTATAACCTGTGCATGTGTTCTCTCTTTCCACGGCTCAAGATTATTGGCTTTTCTGTAGTTATTTATAGCTTTATGTATTGCCTCTTCAGCCAAAACGCTACAATGCATTTTCATAGGGGGCAATCCATCTAAAGCTTCTGCCACTGCCTTATTAGTTATTTTCCAGGCTTCTTCAAGTGTTTTCCCTTTTATTAACTCGCTTGCAATACTTGATGATGCTATTGCAGATGCGCATCCATAAGTCTCATACTTTACATCCTCAATCACGTTATTCTTAACTTTTATATAAACCTTCATAATATCACCACATCTAGGATTGCCTACTTCACCTATTCCATCAGCATCAGGAATGACACCCACATTTCTTGGGTTTCTAAAATGATCCATTACTTTCTCGCTGTACATGATATTTTCTCCTCTCTGTCCGAAATCTGGTTCCAAAGAGGCGACATGCCCCTACGTCTTTCCACAATTTTGGGTAAAACATCTATTACATAGTCAACGTCCTCTTCAGTTGTGTTTAATCCGAGAGTCATCCTAACAGAACCGTGAGCAACTTCGTGAGATAGACCAATTGAGAGCAAAACGTGCGATGGTTCTAAAGAACCTGACGCGCACGCACTTCCAGTAGAAACGAATACTCCTGCATCATTAAGATCAAAAAGTAGCGTCTCACCCTCAACTCCGACAAAACTAAAGTTAACGTTGTTTGGCAATCTTTTGTCTCCTCTAGGTCCATTCAATCTTGCTTTAGGAACCTTATTTAAAATACCGTCAATTAACTTATCTCTTAAGATTTTCAAGCGGTTAGCTTCAAAATCAAGTTCTTGCCCAGCAATTTCAATAGCTTTACCCAATCCTACAATCCCAGAAACATTTTCTGTACCCGCTCTCTTTCCTCGTTCTTGAGAACCGCCATCAATTAAGTTATCAATCTTTACACCTTTTCTTATATAAAGCACTCCTACACCCTTAGGACCATAAAACTTGTGACCCGACATAGACAACAAATCTATATTCATTGATTTTACATCAACAGGCAAATGTCCAACTGCCTGGACAGCATCAGTATGGAAATATATGCCTTTTTCTCTGCAAATTTTTCCAATCTCTGATATTGGTTCAATCGTACCAACTTCATTATTTGCGAACATAATCGAAACTAATATAGTTTTCTCGGTAATAGCATTTTTCAGATCTTCTATGTTTATAAAACCGTCAGAATCAACTGGTAAATAAGTTACAGAAAACCCATTTTTTTCAAGAAATTTGCTTGCATTAAGTACTGCATGATGTTCTATCTGTGATGTTATAATGTGATTTCCCCTAGATTTATTAGCAAACGCTATGCCTTTAATAGCCCAATTGTCGCTTTCAGAACCTCCAGACGTAAAATAAATCTCATTTTCATCAGAATTTATAACTTTTGCTACCCTTTGTCTGGCAAGTTTTATAGCGCTTCTGTTAACCTCGGCAAAATTGTATAGAGAAGAAGGATTCGCAAAATTATCCTTAAAATACGGCAAAATCTCATCCAGAACCTCTTGTCTTACAAAAGTTGTAGCAGCATAATCCATATATATTGATCTTTTCACTTTAAAATCCTCCTTTGAATCTAATTTTTAAAAATCAAACTTATAACTTCTTTAAACACATTTAATGAATTTTTAGTAAAAATATTTCACTAATCTACTCAAGTATAAGTTTATAATAGTTTATCATTTTAGTCAACTATTTGGTAGTTCCCTAAATAATCTATTAAAAAAGTTTTTTACAGTTATTTAGGTAATTTTGAAAAGGTTTGTTTAAAGAATATTCTCTTCGTAGCCCAGAAGCAAAATTAAAAAGGTTAGAAGGCTAACATAAAAATTCTATTTTGTCAATAAAATAAAGCATGTGTAAATTGTTATTCAAGTTAAGATGGATTTAATTTTTAAAAAGAGGCTTTATTAAGTTTTAAATTTATGAAAGGTTAAATTTTTCTATTTTACTTATTATTTCTCTGTAAGTTTTGTTTTTTTTTGAAAATTTAGCAGAATACATAGCCATATCTGCTCGTTTAAAAATATTCTCGAAATCTTCATCCTTTGTATTCCCCACTGCATAGCCCATGCTAAAGGATAAAGGAACCAAAAACTGATCTTGTGAATTCAAATAAATAGAGAGTAATCTTTTCCACAACATCTCCATTAGACCATCATTGACACGAGGAATTATAACTGAAAATTCATCTCCCCCAATTCTACAGACAATATCACTCTTACGAAACGTTTTTCTAAGAAGCCTCGACATTTCTTTAAGAGCCTTATCACCTGCCTGATGCCCCAGTGAGTCATTAATTAACTTCATGCCATCGACATCCATAACAAACACACCAATAGGATCTAGCCTTCCATCGCTAATCTTTTTGACTTCATTTTCAAAATAATTTCTGTTGTAAAGACCTGTTAATTCATCATGAAAACTTAAATATTTTATCCTTTCATTTTGTTGGAAAATCTTAGAGAAATCTTGAAACAGACATATAATAAAGGTCATCTCATTTGCAATAAACAACTGTGAGGTAATTAATATATGTTTAAATTCATCTTTGCATCTTTTAGTAAATAAAAAAGAAATACTATCTTCTTGTTTTTCAAACTGCTCTAACAACTTACTAGAATCTAGAGAATCTTTACGTCCGAAAAAGTCATCGTTTAATTTTGTAAAATTTAAATCACATTCAAAAAAGGTTGAAAATTTTTCATTTTTACTGATTATATTTAGATCTTTGTCTATTATACACATAGGAAAAACTGAAGAATCGCCAATAGGACACTTTAAGAAATTATCAAGAATTAAATCACATTTTTTTATATTCTTCCCACTAATATGCTTCAACGATCTCCTCCCACAACAAAACTATAAAATAAATTGTTCAGAGAATATCATATTCATTTACGTTATGTCAAATACAATTTTTTATAAGAAGAAAGGCATCAATCAAAATTTTTTAAGGAGTTCTAATAAAAAATGGTTGATTGTTTATAAATTCTATGGCTAAAAGACTCTCATCTAACAAGTAGCTTATATATGCTAGAATAGAAAGTCTCATTAGAACATTGCTAGCCATATCTTTTATTAAGATGCCAAATTTATCGTACACCAAATTTAAGAGTTCTATTTCAGAGGTTTTCTTAAAACATATTTCCAAAATGAATTCTAAAACCTGATTTATAATTCTTTCATTTTCAACCAAGACGTCAAAATAACTCTCAAAAAGTTCACCGTGTGAGGGTATTATTCCTTTAAAATTAGAATTCTTCAAATAACTTAAAGTTTGTAAGCTACCTCTTATATCCGAGTTAAGGGGTATCTTGTGTTTGGTTAAAAATTCAAAAGATATAAAGGAGTCAGCAGAAAAAAGATAGTTTTCGAACAAAATTCCAATTTGACCAAAGGAATGTCCAGGTAGCTCAACAATTTCAAAATTTATATTTTCAAGACTTATAACCCCTGAGTTTAAAATTCTATCTACACTTACCTTTTTTCCAAGGAAAAATTTTTGATGAAGAATCTTTGGAGGATATGCCCCAGAAAAGAGGTATATAGGCTCCCACAAAGGATATTCTAATATAGACCTTGCAGGAAGACTTGACAGTACTTTTGTATTAAGATGTTTTACAAACCACCATGCGCCACCAAAATGATCTGCATGAGCGTGAGTAATAATTATGTCCTTTGGCACAATTCCCTCAGTCTTAAGAAGTTTATATGCCTTTTTTGCGTTATCATCATCAATTCCAGCATCGATTAAGATAGCCTCTTTACTTTCATTTATTAAAAAACCAATATTTACGCTCGATTTTATATATCCACAACGCTCGTTTATATAAATTAACTGCAACTGTTTACCTCCCTTATAAAGTATTGACTCAATATACCAAGTATGAAGAATATATTAAGCAAATTATAACTTTATTTTGATAAAATTAAAAATATGGAAAGCTTATTTGAAAGCGAAACTTCACTGGCTAAGTTGCTTCAGCCCAGAAATCTCGATGAGTTTCTTGGGCAAGGACATCTTTTGAAAAAGGATGGAGTTATTTATAAAAGTATAGTTAACGCAAAATTAAAAAGCGTTATATTGTATGGGCCTCCTGGAGTTGGCAAAACAACACTTGCAAAAATAATAGCATCTTATTCGAAAGCCAACTTTGAAATCTTAAATGCTGTGCTTAGCGGACTGCCAGAATTCAGAAAGATTATTGACAAAGCAGTAGAGAATAAAAAAAGAGGAATAGACACTTTACTCTTTGTAGATGAAGTCCATCGCTGGAACAAAGCTCAACAAGATGCCCTGCTTCCAGTCTTAGAAGATAATACTATTAAATTTGTAGGAGCTACCGTTGAAAATCCCTTTTTTTATATTATCAAGCCTTTACTTTCAAGGTCATTACTTCTTACATTACACCCTCTCAGTAAAGATGACCTCGAAAAACTGTTTTACAGAGCAATAGATTACTACAAAAAATCTAAAAATAAAGAGATTGTTTTTGATAAAGAAACAAAGGATCTAATAATAAACCTTTCGCAAAAGGATGCAAGATATTTATTAAATATAATTGAGTTAATTGCTGAATCATCTGAAGAGAATATTGTAAAGCTTTCCAAAAATAGCCTAGAAGGAATAATTGAGAAAAAACTCTTGTTTGACAGATCATCAGATCAACACTATGACACAATTTCAGCCTTTATAAAATCTATAAGGGGTAGCGATCCTGACGCTGCCATCTATTACCTAGCTCTTATGCTCGACTCAGGTGAAGATCCAAGATTTATAGCTCGAAGACTAATAATACTTGCCTCAGAAGATATAGGTTTAGCTGATCCCTATGCAATAACTATTGCAACTTCTACTCTTGATGCGATAAATTTTGTAGGTCTTCCTGAAGCTGAAATCAATCTTGCCCATGCCACCGTGTATCTTGCCTGTGCACCAAAAAGTAATACCGCGTATATGGCACTAAACAACGCAAAAAAATCAATTAAGGATGAACAAATTTTAAAAATACCTGAACATCTTAAAAATATTCACACTGAAGACCTAAAAAATAGATACCTTTACCCACACGATTTCCCAGAACACTTTGTGAAGCAAAGGTATCTATCTGAAAAAAGGAAGTTCTATTATCCCTCTGATGTTGGTTTCGAAAAAAAGATCAAAGAGAGACTGCAAAAGCTATGGGGAAATGAAAACGAATAGCTTATTTTTCAAAAACTGCCTTCATTACTATTAGTTCTTTCTCTTTATTGTTAGATATAACTTCATATTTACTAGAATTAATGTTATTTACGCTATATTTCCACTTTGCTAAAAATTCATTTAACGTCTTTATTGGGAATTCATTCCCAGTCATTTTATAATGCATTGGGATAACCTGTTTTGGTTTGATCATATCAACAACCTTTATCATCTCATCAGGCCCAATTGTATAAAATCCACCAACAGGAATTAAAAGTAAATCAACGTTTTCATACGGTTTTAAAGATTCTTTGGCTGGAATTTCCCCTAGATCTCCCATATGAGCTATACTAACTCCATCAGCAGTTACTTTATAAGCAACAACCTTTCCCCTATCCTTTCCACTATTGTTGTCATGGTTGAATATATGTCCTTCTATAGAAAGGTCTTTGAATTCAAACTTGCCAGCATCTTTATATACCTTTGGATTTCCCTTAACTACATTAACTGCATTGTGATCAAAATGATCATGAGATGTAAGTACAACATCAACTGAAACACTGGGCAAAGGATAACCCACTTTCTCATTAAAGGGGTCAAACATAAATCTCGTGCCAGCTTTTGTCTCCCCTACAAAACATGCATGACCAAAATATTCAATCTTCATCTTAACCTCCTCCTCTAAAATATAGAATTTTTAAATTTTTTTTGCATTAAAATTGTAGCTATTTTCGACTACAAAAACGTTACTAACTACACATAGTATTATTTTAGATCAAATTGATCAAAGTGTTAAAATAAGCTTGTTACATATAACTTAATTAATTCGTATTTCTTATTTAAGAGGTGATAAAATGAAAATCTTGATTGCTGGTACTGGAGCTTTAGGCATGTTATTTGCAGCACACTTATCAGAAAAACATGAAGTTGTACTTTTTGGATTTAGTAAAAATACCGATTTTATAAACAATAACGGTATAAAGGTTGCAACACCACTAGGCATAAAACATTACAAAAATGTTAAGGCATTTAGCAACCCAAAACTTATTGAAAGCGAAAAGTTTGATTTGATGATTACTGTAGTAAAATCATTTGCCACAAAAGATTATTACGATGCGCTTGAAGTGATAAAACCAAACATCTCTTATGCACTTTCTTTTCAAAATGGTATAAAAAAGGAAGATGAACTAATCAATTTCATAGGAAAAGAAAAAGCAATATCTTCAGCTTGCACTATAGGTGCAACCTTTACAGATAAAGGAATTGTAAATTACACTTCACCTGGCTCTATTTGGCTTTCTTTGTATGAGAAAACAAATACTTCTGCAAAATTTTTAGAAGAGTTATCTCAAACATTTATCGATGCAAGCTTTCCTGCAAATATAGAAGATGACCCAATCGGACTTGTTTGGAACAAACTCGTGTTCTATAGTGCAGGCGCAGCTGTAGGCTGTTTAACGTTACTGCCCTATCATATGATTTGGAGCTCACAAAACCTTTGCAAAATATTTCTAGATGCATTGAAGGAGGGTAAAAACGTAGCAGAAAGCGAGGGCATAAGGCTTTTTGATATGAATGGCCTTGAAGTAATAAATTTGACAACTACACTTAACGAAAATGAAGCTATAGAAATACTAAACGGAAAAGCAAATCAACTTAAAATAAAAAACTTAAAGGATCTAAGAGTATCAATGTCTGTTGATATTTTAAGACAAAAGAAAACAGAACTAGAATTTACTCTTGGAGAGCTATATCATAGAGGTAAAAAAAATAGTCTTAATACTCCTGTAATTTACACGTCTTATCATATAGTTAAAGGCTTAGAAGAACTCTATCTTAATAAAGAAAGAAACTTTTTATACAAATACAGGCTAATATAGATGATACCAAAAACAAATAGGAAAAAATATATGTTAAAGATCTTCATTAACATTTCGTTAATATTTTTTTTAGCGTTCTACAGCTTATCACCAATTGTATCAAGGGCCTATGCTGCTAATACAAATGAGGAAGATGTTCTAACACTTGAAGATGCGCTAACAATCGCAAAAGAAAATAATAAAACTCTTCAAGCTGAGTATTATCAGATGCAATCAGCAAAAGAAACATACATACAGGCTTTAGGTTATAGATTACCGAACATTACAGGATCTTTAGACTACGAGAGAATTAGACCCATGTCGACAAATAATGTTTCATATGGTTCAAGAGACAATTTTTCATATTCGCTGGATGCAAGCCAACTTCTTTATGACTTTGGAGCAACAAATTCATATATACAAAGTGCATACCATAGTTATAAACAAAGTGAAAAACAATATCTTGATACACTTAGACAAATAGAGTACCAAGTAAAACAAAGCTATCTAAGCGTTTTATCTGCAGAACAACTTTACGATACTGCCAAAGAAGGTTTAGATTTGGCTAACTTAGTTTTAAAATATACCCAATCAGAATTTAACGTAGGCTTGGTGGCTAGATCTGATGTTTTATCTGCTGAAGTTGAAGTGCAAAATGCTAAAATTTCTCTTCTTAATGCCCAAAATCAAATCAAGGTAAATCTAGCAAACTTAGCAAACGTGTTGGGTTACGACCCTAGAAAAAATTTTACAATAGCCCAAATTGCTTATAATATGGCACCTAAACAAATAAAAACAGGCTTTGCTGATGAAATCTTTTCTATTGCTCTAAAAAATAGGCCTGATATAGCAGCCGCTGTAGAAGGAATTGAAGCAGCCAAGTATACTTTAAAAAATCTTAAAAGTTCTTTGTATCCAAAAATTAACTTAGTAGGCGATTATTCTAGAAGCGATAGTAAATTTCCACCTGAGAACTATTCCTGGTTTTATGGTATTACAGCAACTATAACATTTTTTAATGGCGGACAAAACATTTCAAAGATTAGACAAGAAGAGGATATACTAAACTCTTTAATAAAAACAAAAGATAATCTAGAGAATTCGGTTAAACTCGCTGTATGGACTGATATATTAAATTTAAATAACGCTTATTCTACATTTGAACTATCTGATGCAGCTGTAAAAAGCGCTCTTGAAAATCTAAAAGTAAATGAAGCACAATATAGAGAAGGTTTAAATTCTATAATTGATCTGACAACAGCTAGAAATAACTACATTTCTGCCAAGAACCAAAGAATAATAAACGAGTACAATTACTATCTTAGTCTTGCTGCACTCGAAAGGGATGTAGGTGTTAAATTTCTAAATGTAGAAAATTATTAAAAGTAACACAAGCATCCGCGCTTGTGTAAAAGGAGGAGAAATGTTAAAAATACTTAAACAAAAAAAGATAATAGCCTTGTTTATCGTCTTAATAATAATTATTATAGGTTCATTTTTTGGATATAACGCCTATATGAACAATCTAAAAAAATCGCAGCAAGCAATTAAAACTGTACCTGTAACAAAAAGAACCATTACAGAAATGGTAAATTCAACTGGGACTGTCAATCCACAAGTCGGTGCTCAGATTAACGTTGGTGCCAGAGTTACTGGGCAGGTTGTAAAATTAAACGTACAGGTAGGTAGTATTGTTACGAAAGGTGAAGTGCTGGCCGAGATAGATCCAAGACCACAAATTGCAGCTCTAAATCAAGCAGAAGCAAATCACCAGGCAGCACTAAGTAACTACAATTACGCAAAGGTAACCTATGAAAGATATGCCAAACTATTTGAAGAAGGACTTATCTCAAAGGATAAATATGACAGCGCTAAAGCTAATTATCTTGCTCAAAAAGGTAATTTAGAAGCAACTTCTGCTGCTGTCAATACCGCAAAGGTAAATCTTGAATACTGCACTATCACAGCTCCGATAAGTGGTATGGTGTCAGCAGTAACCACACACCAAGGTGAAACAGTAGTATCTGGGTTAAATGCGCCTAATTTTGTTACAATTGATGACCTCGACAAACTCGAAGTAGATGCATCTGTTGATGAAACTGACATTGGAAAGGTAAAAGTAGGAATGCCAGCTACCTTTACAGTTCTTGCCTATCCAAATAAAACTTTTACAGGAACTGTTGCAGCAATATATCCAACATCAACTGTAGTAAGTAATGTAGTATATTACACAACAGTAATAACTATTAATTCAAATCCTGGTCATCTTTTAAGACCCGGGATGACAGCAAATGTAAATATCAAAGTAGATGAAAAAAAGGATGTACTCGCAGTACCAAATCTTGCTTTAAAAACTTTTGGCAACCAAACAGTGGTTTTTGTAGAAACAGCGCCTGGAGTGTATGAGAAAAGGGCAATTAAGACTGGAATATCAGATCTGGACTACACCGAAGTAATTAGCGGTTTAAAGGAAGGCGACAAAGTAATAGTAGGCGACATTCCAGAAAGTATATTAAAGAAAATAAAATGAGCGAAAAAATCATAGAGTTAGATAACATTCAAAAAGTATATAAATCAGGTACTCTTGAAACCGTTGTTTTAAGAGGCGTAAGTTTTACTATAGAAAAGGGAGAATTTGCTTCTATTATGGCTCCCTCTGGTAGCGGCAAGACCACCTTAATGAATATAATAGGACTTTTGGATAGACCTACTGGTGGTAGATATTTTCTCGATAACAAAGAAACATCTAAACTCTCAGATAACGAGCTTGCTCACTTGCGAAATCAGTACATCGGTTTTATATTTCAGCAATTTCACCTTTTACCCGACCTCACTGCAATTGAGAATGTATTATTACCATCTGTCTATGCTAAAAATCCACCACCAGATGTTAAAGAAAGAGCCAAAAAATACCTCCAAACTGTTGGTTTAGGAGAAAGGTTAGATTTTTACCCTTCTGAATTGTCAGGCGGACAACAGCAGAGAGTAGCTATTGCGAGATCTTTAATAAACAATCCAAAATTAGTCCTTGCAGATGAACCCACAGGAAATCTTGACCCTCAATCGGGTATGGAGGTATTGTCGGTTTTTCAAAAGCTAAACAAAGAAGGCATTACAATACTGATGGTCACACACTCTCCCGAAATTGCTCTCTTTAGTAATAGGGTTATAACTCTCAGTTTTGGAAAGGTATTAAAAGAGGATATAATAAGAACACCAAAGTCAGCTCAAGAAGAATTACAAAAGATGTATGTGATTAACCCATGATAATTAAGATACTTTCTTCAGCAATTAAAATAAATTTAAAACAAGGCTTGAAGGTTTTTATTATGATAGCTGGAATATCGCTTTGTATCCTTGTAATCACATTAGTAACATCGATAAGCCTTGGAGCAAGACAACTCGTAAACGAAACCCTTCAGCAATTTGGTCCTACATCTGTGATAGTTTTTGCAGGTGGCAGAAGACAGCCAGGACAGCCATTCCAGAGGTCAACAACAATGACCTTAGATGATGTTCGCTCAATCAGCGATCAAATAAGTGGCATTGTAGCAATAGACCCTGAAGCAACCAGCCACATGAATGCAAAATATGGCGCACAAAATATAGATACCACTATTGTCGGTGCGACGCCTATGTTTACAACTGCCTGGGATTGGGATGTAGCTGAAGGTAGATTTTTTACTGAAAGGGAAAACATTTCTATGTCAAGAGTAGCAATAATTGGTACGACAGTTGAAAGACAGCTTTTTCAGGGGCAAAATCCTTTAGGCAAGACTATCAGAATTGGAACCACACCTTTTATTGTTATTGGTGTTTTAAGCTCACTTGGCACCACTCCAAACGGAACGGATAGAGACAATAGAATCATTATACCTCTTAATACTATGTTAAAAAGAATGTTAAACCAGACATATATTACTATGATGAGAATAAAGTTTGCACGTGGAACAAATATAAATAGCGTCGCAGGAGAAATCAGTACGATCTTAAGATACAACCATAAACTCACTGCCCAGGGGCTTCCAGACGACTTTACAATTATAACGCCTGATCAAGTAATGGAATTTCTGAACAGAATTAATTCTACTTTAAATATGTTTCTCGTTGTCTCAACTATCATTTCTATAATAATTGGTTCCGTAGTAGTTTCTAACATAATGCAAGCATCAATTTCTGAAAGGGAAAAGGAAATAGCTCTTAGAAGAGCCTTTGGAGCCACGAAGTCTCTTATAATAATACAGGTATTTCTCGAAATATTTGTAATAAGTATTATTGGTTCATTCTTTGGTGCAATATTCGGAGCTATTTTAGGTTTAATAGTAGGACATTTTACTGGAATACACGTTTCAATTAGTCCACTATTGTTCCTTGTAGCATTTAGCGTTTCTACCCTAATCGCTTTGATTGCTGGCATTCAGCCTGCAATAAAGGCCAGTTCATACGACCCCGCAGTAGTGTTGCAGAGATGAACAATTTCTTTATTAATTTTTCACAAGCAATAAGAAGCATATCCAGAAGAAAGGGAAAGTCAACCCTTGCTATTCTTGGCTTTCTTATTGGTATAAGTGCAACCGTGGTAATTGCAAGCATCAGTTCAGGCGTCAAAGAAAAAACAGTTGACCAGATAAAGAGTATGGGCAGTAATTTAATCGTAGTTACAGCAGGACAACTTAAAGTAGTGGGAAATAGACCTCATCAGGTTGGAAACGTAACAACCTTAACCCCATTTGATTACACTGTAATAAAAAAGGATCTTCCAAATGCTAAAGTAGCTGCTACTCAACAAAACTCTTTTGTTGTAAAGTTCTCTGATTATAGCGCTCAGACTACTATAATTGGAGCAACTCCCAGCTTATTTAGTGTGAGGGGCTATACTGTTAGTATGGGCAGAGAATTTACCTCTAGAGAAGATAGACTTCGCGAAAGAGTTGCAATAATTGGCAGAACGGTCATACAAAATTTAAATGCCGTTCCTGAACAGTTACTTGGCGCCACAATTTTGATTAACAAAATACCATTTAGAGTTATAGGTATACAAGATCCAGTAGGTATAAATATTGGAGGACAAGACGAAGATAACCAGATAATTATTCCTCTTAATACTGCGCTTGATAGACTACTAAATGTTACTTATATTAACAATATTTACATTTCAGCCCCTCAGGAGTATCTAATGAGTTCTTACAAAGATGAAGTTATAAGAATTTTAAGACAAAACCACAAATTAACAGATAATCAAGAAAATGACTTTACTGTTCAAGATCAAAGTGACATAATAGCTGCACAAACTAAATCTACTCAAACACTCGACAGTCTTACGCTTGCTCTAGCAATGATTGCCGTATTTATCGGAGGGCTAGGAATAGCTGCAGTTCTCTTAGTAGCAGTAAAAGAAAGGACGAAGGAAATAGGAGTTAGAAAATCATTCGGTGCAACAAAACAAGATATACTAATGCAATTTTTCATAGAAGCAGCAATACTTTCTGGATCCGGAACAATTTTTGGGGTATTAATTGGACTTTTAATAACCTTTGCGATAACCTTTTTTACAAAAATGCCATTTGTAGTGCCTTATAAGATTTTAATCCCGCTTATATTTGTAGCATTTTTAATGGGCGTAATATTTGGTACAATTCCAGCCAAAAAGGCAGCAGATGTTGACCCGATAAGAGCTATCTATTCGTAAAAAGGCTTCTGAGATATCTTAATTAACATATATCAGAAGCCTGGATTTTTTTAAAAAAAGAAAATTTACTTCTTTAATTCCTCATACCAGAGCGCATTGTGTTTCATTACATACTCTTCATCAATCATCCCATTGCCAAGCATTGTTCCAAGTTCTTTTCTAGAGCTCGGATTGATTGCTCCGAGGTAGAAGTGAACAATAATTGCCGACCCCAAAAAGGTGCCACAAAAGACGTGAATAATAATTGCTACCTGAATTAAGTACCCAGGAAAGTACTTATAAAAAAACATCATTGAACCAGTTAAACCAAGACACAAAGAAAATATAATAATTATCCATCCCAAAAGCTTCTGCCCTGCATTGATTTTTCCTTGTGGTGGAATATATTTCGCTTTTATTAGCGGGGCAAGATACCCGCCAAAAACCCTCATCCACTGTTTGTCTTCTGGTGTAAAGGTACTAATTAATTTAATAAACTTTGAAAATAGATTAAAGTTAAATATTGCATAAGTAAGAGGCAGCAAAAGATAGAAGAATCCAAGATACTTATGCAAAAAAGCAGCATTTCTTAAGCTTCCAAAGGTTAATCCCATAACGTTCATTGCAGGATAAAACAAAGATAATCCCGTCCAAAGCATTATTATAAAAGTTATAAGGTGCAGCCAGTGAAAAATACGAGTAGATTTTTTATGTTTTTCGATCATTCTTTTTGCCATTATTAATCACCTTCCTTGTTTCCAAACTGTAACATTCTGTGAAGAAATACTAAACCTGCAGCACCACCCAACATCACTAACCCAAGTGGATGCATTATATTTTTCCAGATAAGAGTATTTACTGGAAAAACAGGATCTTTTGGCAAACCATATTTTTCAGGTTCATATTTCAATATAGACAGTACCCCCAGTCCCCCAAGTATATTTTCACCATAAAGATTTGCTTCTGTATAACCTTCTTTTTTCAAAATTTCAACCCTTTCTCTACCCTTTTTTACCAAGTCATCTCTCTTGCCAAAATATAGCGCTCCTCCCAAACATGCCTTTACGCAGGCAGGAGTAGCAGTTCCATCAGACTTGCTGCCCTCCATAACCCTTGAATAGCACATATCACATTTGTTTATTACTTTACCGATCTGCGGAATCCCAAAAGGGCAGGCACTATGGCAATAACCGCATGCTATACACTTGTTTACATCGAACGCTACTATGCCATTTTCTGCCTGGAAAAGAGCTCCGCTTGGGCAAGCCTTTACACAGGCAGGTTCTCCACAGTGAAAACACTGATATTTAAGAAAGTTAAAGTTTTGTTTTTCAGTAAAATCATCGTAGAAATTTATAATCATACGCGTATGCGGGTTCAAAGTTGGCGGATTTGTATAGAATCCATTAAAGGTAGTAGGATCAGTTTTTTGATCGTTCCATTGCTTACAAACAGACTGACAACCTCTACATCCCATACACTTAGAAGAATCAAACATATAGGCCACCCTATCCATTTTAGGCCCTCCTTAAGTTAATCATCAAAGCTTTAGACTCTTGAATCTCAGAAGTCGGATCTCCAACATTTTCAGTCATCAGATTAGCAGAAAAAGATTCTTTTTTACCGCTATCAGGATCAATTCCTACAAAACCCCAGTGCCACGGTATCCCTACTATATGAAACTTTTTGCCATCAATCATAATCGGCTGCAGCCTGGAAGTAACACAAGCTTGAGCCTTTACTTTTCCTCTAATAGACTCAAGTTCTACTTTGTCTCCATTTTTAATTCCAAGATTTTTTGCAAGTTCAGGATCTATTTCTGCAAAAACCTGCGGCATCTCTTCGACCAAAATCGGAATCTTTCTGCTTATACTTCCGCTCTGATAATGCTCAGTCAACCTATATGTAGTACATATATATGGATATTTTGGGTCGTTTAAGGGTGCATACTTATCAATATTGGATTTGAAAACTATAGCTATAGGATTATTTTGAACAGAACTTATAAGATTTTTCACAGGAGATTCGATTGGCTCATAATGCTCAGGGAAAGGACCATCCTTCACTATTCCAGCTGGTACAAAAAGCCTTCCTCCACCATCAGGTATCATTATAAAAGGAGCATCGCCACCAGGTGCGCTTGGTGCCTTTGTTGGCAAAAAATCTGGTACATCTCGACCAGTCCACTTCTTTTTTTCACTATCCCAGTAAATAAGAGATAGATCAGGATTCCATGGTTTTCCTTCCAAATCGCAACTGGCTCTGTTATATAGAATTCTTCTATTTACAGGCCATGACCAAGCCCATTCAGAATTAAGGCCAATTCCCTCTTTTTCAGGTTTTCTCCTCGCAGCCAAATTACCTGTAGGAGGATATACTCCTGAATATATCCAACAGCCGCATGCAGTAGAGCCATCATCCTTAAGAGCTGCAAAACTTACCAA
This sequence comes from Thermodesulfobium sp., assembly GCF_053498235.1. Classification (NCBI taxonomy): domain Bacteria; kingdom Pseudomonadati; phylum Thermodesulfobiota; class Thermodesulfobiia; order Thermodesulfobiales; family Thermodesulfobiaceae; genus Thermodesulfobium; species Thermodesulfobium sp. The sequence continues at coordinate 23,649 of NZ_JBRCUV010000059.1, read as the reverse complement.
TTGTTTTTTTGTAGCAACTTCAAACCCATTGATTTCCCTAAGCACTGAATCTATATCATATTTATCTCCCCCATAATCCCACGTTAAATTAAGCATAGCCTCTGGAGCAGGAGTAGAAGGATCTTCTTTAAACTGTTTTTTTAAGCCACGTACTAAAGCGTCTAATACTACCATATCTTCTTTAGACTCATAAAGCGGCTCAATTGCCTTGTATCTCATTTGTAACCATCTGGAAGTATTGGTAGCTGAACCATCTTTTTCTGCAAATGAAGATATAGGCAGCATAAAAACTTCAGTTTTTATGCTCTTTGGATCAGCACCCGGTCTTCTCCAAAAATTAGCTGTCTCAGTTTCAAAGATATCAGCACACATAAGCCAATCAAGATTATCTAAAGCCTTACCAGTTTTGTCGCCCAATGGACTTGATACCAATGGGTTCTGACCCCAGATCATCATCCCCTTAATGCCTTCATTTTTATAAAGATTGTCCCATATATACATCCAGGAAGCAGGCTTTGACCACTTTGGCAGCCAATCATAACCAAAATCATTTTCTTTTGTAGCTGCATCTTTAAACCATGCTTTAAGCATGCTAACTACAAACTTTGGCGCATTTGACCAGTAACAATCAGGCAATGTAACCTTTTTCAGATATTCCTTAAAATTTGGATGCAGCTTTTCGTTCGGAGCTGCAAGATAGCCAGGCCAGGAGTTATAAAGAAGAGCCATATCAGTGGAGCCCTGAACATTGGTTTCTCCCCTCATTGCATTTACCCCACCACCAGCCATACCAATATTCCCAAGTAAAAGCTGGACAATACAAAAAGCTCTAATATTTTGTGTTCCGACAGTATGCTGCGTAAGACCCATAGCGTACATTAAAGTTCCAGATTTATCCGGCGCACCAGTTGAACTATATAACTGAGCGATTTCAAGAAATGTTTTCTTATCTATTCCTGTAATCTTTTCAACAACCTCAGGCGTGTATCGTGAATAATGTTGCTTCATCTTCTGAAATACACAATTTGGATCCTGAAGAGTCATATCTCTTAGCGGCTTATTGTCAGGACCAGTTTGATATGCCCAACTTGAATAATTATATGATTTACTAGCCATATCCCATCCAGAAAAATATCCATCCTGAAAACTATATTCAGGTTTCAAAAGATATGACGCATTAGTATAGTGCTTTACATAAACATCCTGGTATTTATTATTCTGAATAATATAGTTTATTAGCCCGCCAAAAAATGCAATATCAGTACCAGGCCTTATCTGAGCATAAATATTTGAGAGTGCAGAAGTTCTAGTAAATCTTGGATCAACAGAAATAACCTTTCCGCCACGTTCTTTGCACATGTTTATAAAACGAGCGCTACCTGGATGATTTTCTGCAGGGTTTCCTCCGCATATCATAATCACATCAGAATTTTTCACATCTATTAATGAATTTGTCATTGCCCCTCTTCCAAAACTTGGCCCTAAAGCAGTTACAGTAGAAGAGTGACAGATTCTTGCCTGATGTTCGAGATAAACTATGCCAAGAGCCCTAGCAAACTTAGAAAACAGATAACACTCGTCGGTACCATGTGACGCACCTCCAAGCATAGCAAGACCCTCAGTTCTATTTACAGTAACGTTGTTTGATGTCTTTACAAAAGAACTATCTCGAGTTTTTTTGATCCTTTTGACTAACTCAGAAATAGTCCAATCCCAACTCTTCTCTTCCCATTTATCCGAACCGGGAGCCCTATACATTGGTTTTTTCAATCTTAGAGGACTATCGTAAACGCTCAAACAAGTAGATCCTTTCGCACAAAGTCCACCTTCGCTATTTGGATTATCAGGATCACCTTCGACGTTTATTACCTTTCCATCCTTTGAATAAACTAAAAGACCACAACCAACCCCACAATAAATACATACGGAATTTGTAACCTTAGTATCCTTTAGCTTAAAAGGTACGCTTGCATAGGCAACCTTTGGTACAGCTACATTGCCATCGAAAACCATCATTGCAGCACCAGCAAAGGAAAGCTTCAGAAAATCTCTTCTATTAAATTTCCCCATTCATTTCACTCCCTTGATAGTGAATATATTTTTCAATTTCAAAACACTATCAAGTCTATAATATCACATTGAAATAGTAAAATAAAATCTTTTTAATATGGATATTAAAAAGATTTTCTAAAAAATAAAAAACTTTTATTTTAATTATATTAATTCAATAAATTCTAAACTAAACTTTTAAAATTAGTTAATTAATCGTAGAATTTCATAAAAATATTTTATTAATAATGATAAATATTATTTGCTAAGCCAAGATGCAGCATAAAATATCTTGAACCATGATGGTCTAAAATTAAAATTTTCCATAGAAACGTCTAGTTCCCAACTTGAAAGATAGAGTAAAGGATAAAGAGGAGTATCTTCATTTCTTTCTCTTAAATCTAATACTTTCAGATACATACCACATGATTCACAAACTTCTATCCTCCAACCAGGTAGTTCATCAGTGCTATAATATTTCATGGATTTTTGTTCTTCATCAGCACAAATCGGGCAAACAGTCCTCCTGTGCCCCCATCTCGTATAACAAGTTGAACAAACCAAACTTTTCTTACCGTCTCCCTCTATAAATCCTATTCCTGCCCTTGAACCACAAACAGGACAAATTGGTTCATACCATTTTACAAGATTACAGTTTTTCATTATTAAATCGCCAATATACGAATAAATAGAAGAATAAACAATTAACTTTATGAAGCCCGTTTTATCCTCTGATATGGCTAACTTATCGAATATTGGCAAAACTTTCTCTTCAAATTTTATTTTTTCTTTTATTCCAAAATCATCCTTTACAATTTTCGCCAGAGGATTTAGGTTTTTTTTGTATATCTTAAGCTCAAATAGATCTAAATATGGCCTGCCTTCATTAAATGTTTTTTTAAATTCTTCAATTTTAATAAGATCAGGTGGAATAAAACTGGGTATCTTATATAACAGCTTTTCTCTACAAGAAAAGTATTTATCCCAAAATTCAGCGACTGATTCTAGTATCGGATATTTTTCCACGTATTTCGCTAAATTCATTCATACCTCCAATAAAGTTAATAGTTTTTGAGTGCAAGGTTATATAAAACCCTGCACTCAATTTAAAAACAATATTAAATTTGCTTCTTTAAAATATATTTAATTTCAACTTAGAAACTTAGCGCTTACTCAATTCTTCATACCAAAGTGCATTGTGGTGCTTAACATGGTCTTCTTCTATCATACCACTGCCAAGCATAGTCCCCAACTCTTTGTTCGAAGTGGGATTAATTGCAGCAAGGTAAAAGTGTACAATAATAGCGGCACCTAAAAACGTACCGCAAAATACATGAACTATTATAGCCATTCTAACTAATAAGCCTGGAAAGGACGTATAATAAAACATTATTAATCCCGTACAACCTAGTAGAATCGAAAAAACAATTATTATCCAACCTAAAAGCTTTTGGCCTGCATTATATTTACCCTGTGGCGGCACCTCATCAGCTTTAATTATAGGGTGTAAATATCCTCCAAATATTGATAACCATTTTTTGTCTTCAGGCGTAAAGGTACTAATCGTTTTGAAAAATTTTGAAAACAATTTAAAATTCCATGATACATATATTATAGGAAGGATCACATAAAACCAACCAAGATATTTGTGAATAAAAGCTGCGTTCCTTAGACTTCCAAAGGTCATCCCTAAAACATTAGTCCAGGGATAAAACAGAGAAATTCCTGTCCATAACATAACTATAAATGTTATCAAGTGCAGCCAGTGAAATATTCTAGTATTTTTACTGTGTTTTTCAATTTTCTTTACAGCCATTATTGATCACCTCCCTTTTTCCCAAGGTTGAGTACTCTATGAAGCACAACAAGACCTGCTGCACCTCCTAACATAACTAAACCCAACGGATGCAATATATCTTTCCACAAACCAATGTCTGTTGGAACCACAGGTTCTTTTGGCAAACCATATTTTTCAGGAGAATATTTTAATATAGAAAGAACCCCTAATCCTCCTAGAATATTTTCTCCGTAAAGATTTGCCTCTGTATATCCCTTCTTTTTTAAGACTTCAACCCTCTTTTTACCCTCTTCAATCAGCTCATCCCTTTTGCCAAAGTAAAGTGCTCCTGCAGGACAACTCTTTACACAGGCAGGCATAGAAGTTTTGTCAGAATCAGAGCCTTCCATAACTCTAGAGTAACACATATCGCATTTGTTTATCACCTTTCCAATCTGGGGGATCCCAAAGGGACACGCACTATGGCAATACCCACAAGCAATACATTTATCTACATCAAAAGCCACTATACCGTTTTCAGCCTGAAAGAGAGCTCCACTCGGACACACCTTTACACATGCCGGCTCTCCACAGTGAAAGCACTGATATTTAAAAAAGTTAAAGTTTGGATCTGGAGTAAAGGTATCATAAAATTTTATAATCATCCTTGTATCAGGATTTAAACTAGGTGGATTAGTGTATACTCCAGTAAAAGTTGTAGGATCGGTTTTTTGATCGTTCCACTGCTTACAAATACTCTGACATCCCCTACAACCCATACACTTAGAAGAATCGTACATATAGGCCACTCTTTCCATTTTAGGCCCTCCTCAAGTTAATCATCAAAGCTTTGGACTCTGGAATAAGGCTTGTTGGATCTCCAACATTTTCTGTTACAAGATTTGCAGCAAAGGACTCGTCTTTACCGCTGTCTGGATCAATCCCAACAAAACCCCAGTTCCATGGGATACCCACTACGTGATACTTTTTACCATTAATTATCATTGGTTGAACTCTAGTAGTAACACATGCTTTTGCCTTAACCTTACCTCTAATAGATTCAAGTTCTACGTTATCTCCATCTTTAATATTTAATTCCTTTGCAAGTTCAGGATCGATCTCAGCAAAAACCTGTGGCATAGCTTCTACGGTTATAGGAATTTTTCTCGTTATTGCGCCTGATTGATAATGCTCTGCAACCCTATATGTTGTACATATATACGGATATTTTGGATCTCCAAGCTCAGCATACTTGTCTATGTTTGATTTAAATACCAAAGCAATTGGGTTATTTTGCACTGGATTTATCTTATTTTCAACTGGAGACTCAATTGGTTCATAGTGTTCTGGGAAAGGCCCATCCTTTACTAAACCGCCAGGAACAAATATCCTTCCCTGTCCGCCAGTAAGCATTATAAAAGGCAGCGTTCCACCTGGTTCTGATGGAGCCTTTGTTGGCAAGAAGTCAGGCACATCTCGACCTACCCACTTTTTCTGATTAGCATCCCACCTTATAACGTATTTCTCAGCATTCCAAGGATTGCCCTCTAAATCACACCCAGCTCTGTTATACAAAATTCTTCTATTTACAGGCCAAGCCCAGCCCCATTCAGGATTAAGCCCAAGTCCGGTTTTTTCTGGCTTTCTTCTTTTAGCAAGATTTCCTGTAGGAGGATACATTCCAGAATATATCCAACATCCAGATGCTGTAGAACCGTCATCTTTTAGCGCAGCAAAACCTGGAACCTGTTTTTTGGTAGCAACTTCAAAACCGTTTATCTCTTTAAATACCTCTTCTGCACTGTGGTTGTGTCCACCATAATTCCAGGTCAAGTTTAATATTGCCTCTGGATTGGGCGTTGACGGATCAGCCTTAACAAGCTCCTTTATTTTATAAATCAGGTCGTGCATTATTACAGAATCTTCTCTACATTCATAAAGAGGCTCTACCGCCTTATATCTCATTTGAAGCCATCTAGAAGTGTTAGTAGCTGAACCGTCTTTCTCTACCATTGAAGCCACAGGTAACAAGAAAACTTCTGTCTTAATATTTTTCGGATCGGCGTGAGGTCTTCTCCAAAAATTAGCGGTTTCAGTCTCAAACAGATCAGCTATCATTAACCAATCAAGATTTTCAAGAGCTTTGCCGGTTTTTTCTGCAAATGGGCTAGATACCAACGGATTTTGTCCCCAAATCATCATCCCCTTAATGCCTTCATTTTTATAAAGATTGTCCCATATATGCATCCATGAAGCAGGTTTTGACCACTTTGGCAACCAATCATAACCAAAATTATTTTCTTTTGTAGCTGCGTCTCCAAACCACGCTTTCAACATACTGATAATAAATTTCGGAGCGTTGACCCAATAACTATCAGGTGCAATTGATTTTTTAATAAATTCTTGAAGATTTGGGTGTAACTTGTCGTTTGGCGCAGGCAAATAACCGGGCAACGTATGGAACAAAAGACCCATATCAGTAGAACCTTGAACGTTTGCCTCTCCTCTCATCGCGTTCACACCACCGCCCGCCATACCCATATTGCCAAGTAACAACTGAATTATACAAAAAGCTCTAATATTTTGGGTACCTATAGTATGCTGGGTAAGTCCCATAGCATAAATTAAGCAACCTGACTTTTCAGGAGCTCCAGTAGAAGAATAAACCTCAGCAATCTTAAGGAATGTCTCCTTTTTCATTCCACAGACGTTCTCTACGACTTCTGGAGTATACCTGGAGTAATGCTTCGCCAATCTTTGAAATACACAGTTTGGATCTTGCAGAGTCATATCCTTCAAAACTTTTTTATCAGGTCCAGTTTGAAATCCCCAAGTTGCATAATTGTAAGTCTTTTTTGCCTCATCCCATCCAGAAAAATGCCCATCTTTAAAATCAAATTCTGGATTCACTAACCATGAGGCGTTAGTATAGTTTTTCAGGTAGACTTCCTGATATTTCTTGTTTTGAATAATGTAATTAATTAACCCCCCAAAAAATACAATATCAGTTCCTGGTCTTATAGGTGAGTATATGTCAGAAATTGCAGAAGTTCTAGTAAACCTTGGATCTACAGAGATTACAATCCCCCCAGCATCTTTGCACATATTTATATATCTTGCTATAGCAGGATGATTTTCAGCGGGATTTCCGCCACAAATCATAATAACATCTGAATTCCTTACATCTGTTAAAGGATTTGTCATTGCACCTCTTCCAAAACTAGGACCCAAACTGGTCACTGTGGAAGAATGTCATATACGAGCCTGGTGTTCGAGATAAACTATTCCAAGCGATCTTGCAAATTTGGATAATAGATAGCACTCATCAGTGTCATGAGATGCTCCCCCAAGTTGAACAAGACCTTCTGTCCTATTTACCGGAACTCCACCAACTTCTTTTACAAAAGTACTATTTCTTGTCTTCAGAATTCTCTTTGCAACCTCATTAATAGTCCAATCCCAACTTTTTTCTTCCCATTTATCAGAGCCAGGAGCTCTATACATTGGCTTTTTTAGTCTTAGAGGGTTAACGTAAACGCTATAAGACGTTGCACCTTTCGCGCAGAGTCCGCCTTCATTGTTTGGATTATCAGGATCTCCTTCGATGTTTACTACTTTACCGTCTTTTGCATAAACTAACAATCCACAACCTACCCCACAATAAATACAAATTGAAGGACTTACTTTGGTGTCTTTTAGCTTAAATGGCTTTACAGAAGCCCTTGCCGGTACAGCAATATTCCCATCCATTACCATTGCTGCAGCGCCTGCAAAGGTAAGCTTTAAAAAATCCCTCCTTTTGATATTCCCCATTAATTTCACTCCCTTTTTGAGACATATATAATAATAAAATAAAGAAAACAATAATAAATAGCGTTTTTATAATAAATTAATAAAAAACATATTATTATTTTACAACTTTAATAAATAAAAAAACAAACATAGTAAATAAAAAATACTTATATTAAGCTAAATATAATTTATAACTAAATTTAACAATGTCCTACAAGACAGCATTAAAGATTATCTCTGAAAGGGTTGGATGACCATATATTATGTCATTGAGTTCAGTAATATTTATACTACTTTTCATAGCTATCGCCATAATGTGAATTAGTTCATATGCCATTGGCCCTATAAACATCGCGCCCAGGATAGTCCCATCATCAGAAGCAAGAGCCTTAAAAAATCCAGAATTTTGTCCCATAATAAGCGCTTTTCCGTTACCCTTGAAAAATGCTTTGTATGTCTTGTAGGATATTCCTTTAGATTTTAAATCTTCTTCAGTAAAACCGATACATCCAACACCTGGATCAGTAAACACGACTCTTGGTAAAAGATTATAATTTATGCTTCTTGGCTCCTTTATTATTTCTTTTGCTACAAATATACCTTCTCTAGTAGCAACGTTAGCAAGCATAGGAGTTTTTATGATATCTCCAACAGCATATACGCTGGTATTGTTAATACTAAAGTTTTTTTCTGTAACTATGAACTCATTTTCAGTTTTAACATTAATTGATTCTAAATTAAGATCCTTTGTATTAGCCCCTCTGCCAACCGAGACCAATATTATATCTACAAAAACCTCTTTAACAGAATTATTTTCTCTATTCTTAAATTTAACAAGCATTTTTTCATCTATGTTCTGGATATCTACAATTTCTGAATTCGTGTTTACTGCAATATTCCTTTTTTTAAAATCCCTGAGCATAGTGCGTGAAACTTCATCATCCTCAAAACCCATAATTTTTGGTAAAAATTCAACAATTGTTACTTTTGATCCAAAATAATTTAACAAAGATGCAAATTCACAACCTACATAACCCCCACCAACAACAAGAATATCCTTTGGAATCTCCTTCAATCGTAAAAGGCCACTGCTTGAAATAATTCTCTTTTCATCTATCACTAGATTCGGGAGGCTCTTTGGATACGAACCAGTTGATAGAACTATATTATCAGCAGAATAATCAACATCGCACACCCTTACAGTATTTTTATCAATCAGCATACCTTTACCAAAAATCAGATTAACGTTGCACCTTTTCAGCCTTGAAATTATCCCTTGTCTCAATTGAGATTTTTGCTCTTCTAAAAGTTTTACTGCATTAGAATATTCTACGTCAAAGTTAATGTTAAAGACGTTTTTGTATTCTTTCATCCTTTGAATTAGATGTGCACTTTCAACCAACGACTTTACAGGAATGCATCCCTCATTAAGACATGTTCCGCCAATATTTTCTTCGGATTTATCTACAAGACAAACGCGCTTTCCCCTTTCCCCAAGATAAAGAGCACACTCATAACCTGCTGGACCCGCACCAAGCACTATAACATCGAATTTATTTTCCAACTTTTATTTCTCTCCCACTAGATAGATATTTTTGGGCATTATAAGAACTTCTTACATATGGAGCGCTTTCTACATGCTTAAAGCCAAAGTTCAACGCAATTTCTTTTATTTCTTCAAACTTGTCGGGATGAACGTATTCATAGACTTCAACGTTCTTCAATCCTGGTCGCAGATATTGACCTATACTAAGAAAATCACAATTAACGTTTATGAGCTTATCAAAGACCTCCTTTAATTCATCAAGCGTTTCTCCTAATCCAAGCATTAAACCAGTTTTCGTATATACGTCAGGCAAAATCCTTTTAGCATTTTCTAAAACACTTAATGACCTTTCAAACGATGCACCTTTTCTTATAGAATAAAGTCTTGGAATTGTTTCTACGTTGTGACCAAAAACTTCAGGTTTTTCAACCAAAACTGTTTTTATAGCACTAATATCGCCTTTGAAGTCTGGAACCAACACTTCGATTGTAGTATGTGGCATACAAGTACGTATTGCCCTTATCGTATAAGCAAAGTGCAAAGCTCCCCCATCAAAGATATCGTCTCTTGTAGGAGATGTAATGACCACATGAGACAAATCCAACCTTTGAGTAGCTTGAGCTATCCTTTCCGGTTCGAAAGGATCTAGCGGCTCTAGTAAATTTCCTTCTATAACCTTCTTGACATTACAAAATTCACATGCTCTAGTGCATGTATCACCCATTATCAAAAAGGTCGCATGTTTTTTTTCAAAGCATTCTGAAATATTTGGGCATCTTGCTTCCTCACAAACCGTGTGTAAACCCAAATCCTTTAACAATGACCTTGTAAAATTCTCTGTTTTTTGACAAACCTTCTTACGAAGCCAAATAGGTTTCTTGTTCAATACCATCTTTATTCCAACTTTCAGATAAATATTTTTTCTCTCTCAAATAAGAGGCAAGTCTGATCTCATCCTTTGACGGTTCACAAAAATCTAAATCCACATTCATCTCTTTACTAAAGGACAAAGCAAGACCTTTAAGAGCACTCTTGTAAGAAATGTCCTCAATCCAATCTTGAAGTGATCTTCCGTACTCGTATTCTTTTGAAAGATTTTTTCTGCTTTTTATAGGAATAGATCCATGTTGAAATATTACGTCATGAGAGCGCTTTTGTGCATTACCGCCTACTTTTTGTCCATCTATAACAATATCGTATTTTTCCTTTCCTTGATAACACAAAACTGGGCTTTCACTAGATTTATAATCATCTTTACATTCGCATGCCCATTTTGCATTTAAATCTAAAGAATTATAAAAATCCAAAACAAAAGAGGTTAGTTTTTTATAAGAATCAATTACTGACAAATTGCCTAAATGTTCCTGGGAACAAACAATAGAGTATGAAATTTCTTCATGATGAAATAAAGCATTCCCTCCAGTTAACCTCCTAACAAAATATCCCCCCTCCTGAATTGGGAAAAATTTGTTGATATCAGATATCTTTTGAAATCTCCCAACTGAAAGCACTGAAGGATACCAAAAATAAAACCTTATCACAGGTTCTCTTTTTTTCAAGAAGGTTAAATATAAAGCTTCGTCAATAGCCATATTATAATCACCACTTAATGGCGACGAAACAATAAATCTAAACTTCTTGCTAGACATCCTCTTTTAACTCCTTCTTTCTTAAAAAATTTAATTTAATATATTTTAAAACAAACTAACAAAAAAATATATGTCTTTTTCTAAAATCTTTAACTAACTACCTTTTCATACTTTACTATTAAATCTTTAGCTGCTTTCGTCTCGTCTGGTCTTGAAATAACGGTGGTTTTTGGAAATTCCTTGAAAACTTGTGCATTTTGTTCTGCCAATTTTACTGCATCTATAATAGAATCGACAAATTTATCAAGAGTTTCTTTTGATTCAGTTTCAGTTGGCTCAATCATAAATGCTTCCTTCACTATCAAAGGGAAATATATCGTAGGCGGATGAAAACCCATATCTATAAGATATTTTGCAAAGTCAAGTGCGTTTGCCCCTTTCTTTGCCATTTCAGAAAGAGAGAAAACGCATTCGTGCATACAAGTTCTGTCAAACGGTAATTTCAAATATTCCTTAAGCCTATTCATTACATAATTTGCGTTCAATACAGCCATTTCGGCAGAATACTTTATCCCATCGCTGCCAAGCAACTTAATATACAAGTAAGCCTTTAACACTACAGCAAAATTCCCAAAAAAGGAGGAAATATGACCAATTGATTTGTCTGAATTGGATACTACTACCAAAGAACTATCTTCTCTTTTAACTCTTGGTATAGGAAGGAACTCCTCCAGAAACTTCTTTACCCCTACAGGACCTGCTCCAGGACCACCACCACCATGAGGAGTGCCAAAGGTCTTATGAACATTCACGTGTATTACGTCAAATCCAAGGTCACCAGGTCTTACCTTCCCCATAATTGCATTAAGATTTGCACCATCGTAATACATTAATGCGCCCACAGAATGAGCCATCTCAGAAATTTGCTTTATATTCTTCTCAAATAGTCCGAGTGTATTTGGACATGTCATCATTACTGCTGCTACATCAGTATCAAGATGTTTTTTTAGCTCATCTACGTCCATCTCGCCTTCGCTATTTGAAGGTATTGTAACCACTTCATAACCTACCATAGAGGCGCTTGCTGGATTTGTACCGTGAGAAGAATCGGGAACAATAACCTTGGTTCTCTTAGAATTTTTTGATTTATGATAGCTTGAAATAATCATAATACCAGTCAATTCGCCATGAGCACCCGCCATCGGGTTTATAGTAGCACTGTCCATTCCTGTTATCTCGCATAATACATCCTGAAAATCTGCAATTATCTCAAGAGCACCACGGCACATATCTTCACATCCTGGCAAAATAGAAAAAAATGGATGCAAATTTGTAAATTCAGGTATACTTGCAGCCTTTTCTAATATTTTAGGATTATATTTCATCGTACAAGAACCCAATGGGTAAAACTGGGTGTCCACAGAAAAATTTAATCTTGAAAGGTTAATAAAGTGTCTTATCAGATCCAGCTCTGATATCTCTGGCAAATCTAAATCGGAACGTGACAATTCTTTTGGAAAATTTTTCAAACTAACATCTGATTCAGGTAGATTAAAAGACTTTCTACCATCTTTTGATTTCTCAAATATTAGATTCATAGTATAGCCTCCAAAATAGAACATACATTATCAATTTTCTCTTTTGACATCCTTTCAGTAACATTGACCAAAATAGCGTTTTCAGGACCTTCAAATAAATAAAGCGGAACTCCAAAGGCAATGTTTTTCGATAAAAGCGCTGAAAAAACTTCTTTAGCATCCTTCTTAAATTCAACTACAAACTCATTAAATGTAGTGCCTTTGTTTTTTATGGTAAGACCAATATCTGACAGCTTTTCTTTCATGTATTCGCTTTTGCTAAAGTTTAGCAAAGCTAACTCTTTGAGACCACTCTTTCCAAGAGAGCACAGGTAAACCAAAGCTCTCAAAGCACACAGTCCTTCATTGGAGCATATGTTCGAGGTTGCACGGTGTCTCTTTATATGTTGCTCTCTTGCTTGCAGTGTCAGAACATAGGCTCTCTTGTTATTCCTATCTACAGTTTCTCCCACAATTCTGCCCGGCATATTTCTAATATATTTCTTTTTAGTAACCAGAAAACCAAAATATGGCCCCCCAAATGAAAGCGGATTGCCCAATGACTGTCCCTCACCAGTAGCAATATCCACTCCCATCTTGCCTGGCGTTTTTACTATCCCCAACGAAATCGGGTATACAGAAGACACAGCTAAAACTCCCTTTTCATGCGCAATGTTTATTAGATCCGTCCAATCGTACACACTGCCATAAAAGGTTGGATTTTGAAAAACAAAACAAGCTACGTCTAAATCAAGTAAAGACTTTATCCTCTCAAAATCAGGTTCAATTCCAACAGTATCTACTTCAACCAATTCATAAGGCAAAAACTTTAAATATGTTTTTACTATGTTCCTATATATAGGATTAACGCTTTTATCCATAATTATTTTTTCTCTTTTAGTAATTCTTAAAGACATCAAAACAGCCTCAGCTAAAGCAGTACCTCCATCATAGAGAGATGCATTAGTTACATCCAGATCGGTTAGATTACACATAGCGGTTTGATATTCAAACAGAGCTTGCAGTGTTCCTTGAGAACATTCTGGCTGATATGGAGTATATGCAGTATAAAATTCAGATCTTGATGCTACAAAATCCACTACGCTTGGAATTACATGGTCGTACAAGCCTGCACCAATAAAGTGATATGACAACAATTTGTTCTTTTTAGCCATATCCAAAATTTGATTGAAACCTTCATATTCAGAGATCCCTTTACCCAATTTTTTGAAATTTATCTTTTCAATAGGTAGATCTTTGAATAGTTCGTCAACTTCATTAACATTACAAACTGCACACATTTCCTTTATATCTTCTGATGTATGAGGGCAAAAATTCATTTTTAATCTAACCCCTTAACGTAATTTTCATAAGAATCCTTATCCATAAGATTACTTAGCTCGCTCATTTCAGAAACTTCCACTTTAACTATCCATCCTTCGCCTTCAGGATCTTTATTTATAATTTCAGGTTCATTTTCTAATTTTGTGTTTACTTCAATAACCTTCCCCGTTACCGGTGCGTAAACATCACTTGCTGCTTTTACAGATTCGATTGTACAAAATACATTAAATTGCTTTAACTCACTGCCAACCTCCGGCAACTCCACATAGGTAATATCACCCAATTGGTGTTGAGCATAATCTGTAATTCCAATAATTCCTATATTCCCCTCAATCTCTACCCATTCGTGATCCTTTGAATAGTACTTCGACATAAATAAACCTCCTCTAAATATTTTTATTTTTTATTTTCTGAGTGATCCATCTTTATAAAATGGAAACTTTTCAACTACTGCTTTAATTTTTACCTTATCTTGAGACAACTCTAATAAAGAGTTCTCAGTACTATATTTGGTCTTTACATAGCCCATACCTATTCCCTTACCCAATGATGGAGAAAAGCCACCGCTTGTAACGTATCCAATATCTTCACCTTCTGCAAAAATCTTATAACCGTGTCTTGGAGCCCTTCTGCCCTCACAAACAAAACCTACTCTTATTTTTTCTATTCCGTTATTTTTTTGCTTTATGAGCACATCCTTTCCCACAAAATCTTTATCAAAGTGCACAAAATATGTCAGATCTGCTTCTAAAGGCGTAGTATCTTCATCAAGATCACTGCCATACAAAGGATAGCCCATTTCAAGTCTTAATAAATCCCTTGCACCCAAACCAGCAGGCTTAACTCTTTCATCTTTAAGCAAATCATTCCAAACATCAACACAAATCTTTGATGGCATATATATTTCAAAACCTAACTCCCCAGTATATCCTGTCCTGGAAAGCAAGATTTCTTCACCTAAAAGTTTATCTTTGGTAAAAGAAAAATACTTTAACTCCTCAATAACATTTGGGAAATATTTTCTTAAAACATCTCTTGATAATGGGCCTTGAACATCAAGCTTCGAAGTAACGTCAGATTTGTCCTCAAATACAAAATTTCCCTTTAATACACTTTTTATAACGTTGAAGTCCTTGTCCTTGGTGCCCGCATTTACAACCATCATAAGTTCATCTTCACTTAATCTATAAACAATACAGTCGTCTACAATACCCCCTTTTTCATTCAGAATTAAACCATATCTGCATTTTCCAATTTTTATTGTTCCGATATTAAAAGAAAAGGCCATTTCAATGTTGGTTTCTTGCAAATCGCCTTTAAAAAAGAATTCCCCCATATGACACGTATCAAAGAGTGCAACTTTACTTCTACATTGGTTATGCTCTTCAATTATGCTTTCATATTGAATAGGCATATTCCATCCACCAAAGGGTGCCATTTTCGCTTTTAGCTTAATATGCTCAGCTTCAAGCGGAGTTGACTTTAGATTTTCCATTTACTTCACCTTCCATTTATTAAATTTTTTATATTATTACTGAGGATCCTCAAGGCATTTCCCCTGTGACTTATCTTTTCCTTTTCATCAATCGAGAGCTCAGCCATAGTTTGCTTAAAACCTAAAGGTATAAATATCGGATCATATCCAAAACCATTTTCGCCCTTTGGTTCAAAACCAATATGCCCCTCACAAACTCCCTCAGCTTGACTCAGAACTTTACCGTTATAGAGAACAAAACAAGCTTTAAACCTTGCAGTTCTTTTTTCAAACTCTAAATCGCCAAGAAGTTTCAAAATGCCCATACATTTCTCTGCATCTGTTACATCTCCAAAAAACCTTGAGGACAAAACCCCAGGCTTTTTGTCCAAGGCGTCAACCTCAAGGCCTGAATCGTCGGCTAAAGCAGCAATATTTGTAGCCTCATAAAAGGCTTTGGCTTTTATTAAGGCATTTTCACAAAATGTAGAACCAGTTTCTTCTGGTTCGATAAAGCAATTCACTTCCTTTGGCAACACAAATTCAAAATTATATTTAGATAGTATATTTACAATTTCTCTTATCTTGTTTTTATTATTAGTAGCAAGAAGTAATCTCATAGGTTTACTCTAGTATCAAAAATAAGGGTTACAGGACCATCGTTTATAAGAGATACCAGCATATGTTCACCAAAAAACCCTCTTTTCGTAACAACCTTTTCTTTTAAAATCTTAAACATATAATCAAATAGTTCGTTTGCCCTTTGTGGGGTTTCAGATCTTTCAAAACTAGGTCGCAAGCCCTTTGATGTGTTAGCGAGTAAAGTAAATTGAGGGACAATCAAAATTTCGCCGTTTATATCGATAATGGATAAATCCATTGGCATCCTTTCAGATTGAAAAAGTCTCAGCTTAATTATTTTTTCACAAAATGAAGAAACTTCTTTCTCGCTATCACCCTTTTCAAAGTTTACAAGTAAAACCAGACCTCTATTTATCGATTCGTACAAATTTTTCCCAGCTATGCTAACATTTGCGCCCTTTACCCTCTGAGCAACTACTCTCAAAACCTAACCCTTCCCCCAATTTTATCTTCTAAAAGAACATCAAATGAACTTCTTCTACCAACCGCTTCTATTTGCGATAGAAACAAGTTCTTCTACTCCTTTCATGTCGCTATGAGACAAAAAATCTTCAATCCCGCTAAGAAGCTCGTCCAACAATTTAGGATTGTTGTAGAAACTCGAACCAATACCCACATAATTAGCTCCGGCCATAAACATCTCTAATGCAGATTCTACAGAATAAACACCACCAACACCTATAATAGGAAGCTTTGTAACCCTTCTAAGATCCCAAACGCATTTAAGGGATACAGGAAGTAAAGCAGGACCAGACAAACCACCATGTATATTTCCGAGAAAAGGCCTTTTCTTACTTATATCGATCCTCATTCCAGGCAATGTATTAATAGCACAAAAAGCATCAACACCTTCTGCCTCAAGCGAAACTCCCATCTCTTTAAAGTCAGAAAGAGGAGACAACTTTGCTATCAAGGCCTTTTTCCATACCTTTCTCACCTTTTTACATACTTTAATTGAGTCCTTTACATTAGAGGCAAAGGTAACGCCCCCACTCCTTAAATTTGGACACGAAAGATTTAATTCAAGAGCAATAACGTCATTTTCAATCTCAAGTACCCTTTTCGCAAGGTACTCAAAATCATCAACAGTTTCACCTGATATGCTAAATATCAAAGGGCAATCTTCAAAGAAATCCTTTATAGTCGGAAAAATTTTTAAATATCCATCTATACCAGGATTTTGCAACCCGATAGAATTTAGCATTCCCGCAGGAGTTTCAACTATTCTAGGTAAAATATTTCCTTCTCTTCTTTTAGTTGTTGCAGTTTTCAAAGTAAAAGCTCCAAACTTCTTTAATTCGTAATCCTCACTAACGTCATATCCAAGACCAAACACACCTGAAGGCGCTATAAATGGGTTTTTAAGAACTGTATCGAAAAATTTTACATTTAAATTTGTCATAAACTATCCACAACCAGGACTAAAAAACCTACTACTTCTAAAATAATACTTAATAATTTTACGATCTTTAAAAACTCTTTTAAAAATCAGTTTAAAAATCTCCTTTTAAAAAATTGCATAAAACAAATTTAAAAAATCATTATATTTTCATAGCTAATGGTCGGGGCGAGAGGATTTGAACCTCCGACCTCCTACTCCCGAAGCAGGCGCGCTCCCACTGCGCTACGCCCCGACAAATAACTATTTGCCTTTCTTTGCAGCAGGACATTTTGCGCTCTCAATAGACAGAGAACCTTCCCCATTTGAGGAAGATGAAATCGCACTATTTTTTGAATTATTCGAATCAGTTACATAAAAACCAGAACCTTTAAAAACTATAGGCACAGGCACAAAAATCTTTTCGGAAGGATTGCCACACTTAGGACACAAAACCTCCGATTCATCTTTAATTGAACGGTTTTGTTCAAATTTATTCCCACAGTTCTTGCATTTAAAAACATAAGTTGGCATGTTTATCCCTCCTTAAGTTAGAATATAATTGAAATATTATAAACCAAAAATTATTATTTGTTAATACAAAAATTTATATTATTATATTATCACTCATTGTCGCTTAAAATAGATATAAATGTAATATAAGAACTATTTATTAAATCTACAATTTTTTGTATTATTAAATTATTTGCTATATAATTATAATAATTAATATTAAATTTTATATTAGGAGACAAACTATGAAATCGATAATTAGCTCAAGTATAAATAGACCCGACAGGCTGCCTCCAGGTCAGAAATGGGTTGAAAAACCAATTGTATATGACATAAAAAAGGTTCCTGAAGTAGACCTATCAAATTTTAGGTTTAGGTTGTATGGTCTTGTGGAAAACGAATTGATAATGAGCTTTGATGAAATAAAGAAACTTGAACCTGTAGAATTAACTGCTGATTTTCACTGTGTTACCACCTGGAGCGTAAAAAATATCCGATGGGAAGGAGTCCAAACCAAGGAACTCCTAAGAATGTGCCCACCTAAGGAGAGCGCGCAGTACGTTATAGTCCACTGCCGCGAAGGCTATACTACCAATTTTCCCTTAAATTATCTCTTAGAAGAAGACTCAATTCTTGCATGGAAGATGAATTCAATGCCCATCCCAAAATCAAATGGCTATCCTTTAAGAATTGTAATACCAAAACTATACGCATGGAAAAGTGCTAAGTACGTGGAGTCAATAGAGCTAGTCGAACAAGATATACCTGGATTCTGGGAAGAAAGAGGTTATCATATGAGGGGCGACCCATGGCTCGAAGAAAGATACGAATAACTACTTGAAAAGACTCATAGCTACCTGAACAATACCCAACAGAGCCCCTATGGGAACGCCCAAGAGCTCAATTATCCTAAACTCCTTATCCATTATCCCAAACACAAGATTTTCCATCTCTTCTACCGAATAACTATCTATTCTTTCCTTTACAATCAATTTCACATCAACATGTGCTATCAAAAGAGATATCCATTCTTTTATATAAACATAAAGCCCTTCGATGATGTCTTTTAAAATTAAATCTATATCTATTTTCATGCTTTCAAAAAACAAAACAATATTTCCAATTTTTCTTGAAAGCAAATATTCAACAATTGTGTTAAATTTTCTTTTTACCTTATCAGATCCTAAAAATGTATGAAGCCACGATTTAAAGCTCTCTCTTTTTAGTAGATACAACTCTTTAAAGTAAATCTTCTCTTTGTTATTTTCAATACAATCAAATATGGTAAGTAAGACCTTTTCAAATGCATCGTAACCAAGATAGTCCAATATTTTCTTTTGATATATCTTATTCTTTGATTCGTTAATATTTGACTCAAAAAATATAAATACCTTATCGTAGAAACTATAAAAGCCTTCAGCGCTTACAATCTCACTGAATTTCTTGTTCGTTAATTCATTTATACTATATTCTATGGCCTCAACAATCTTCTCGTTTGAAGCTATCTTTTCCCTTAAATCTTCAATAAATTTTTTGATTTTTTCTGAAATAAAATTTGGAGCAAAAATATTTGTATAAAACAGCAAAGCCTCCTCTAAAATTCCCTTCTTAGATGACCTGAATTCCTCCTCGATAAAAGAAGCCATCTTATCCACGAACTCATCATCGCTTAATTTGGTAACTAACCAGTTAGTCACAAAATTTACTATAAACTTTGAATTTGGTACTATCTGGTTTATACGCTTATCCGACAAGTTTGAATATAAAACTTCCTTCATATCACATTTCAGATATCCCTTGATTTTATTAAAAATTACGTCAAGGTTATCTTCACCAAATACATCAACCAAAGTCTTATCGTTTAAATAACTGTCAAATTTATCCTTTATTGCTTCTCTTGAATTTATAATCTCAATTCTTAATTTTTCTAGATTAACGAGCTTCCCTAAATGGTTAGAAAGCAATTTTAAGATAATTGAGTCTATAAGACGTACTATCAAATTCAAATTTTTTTCATACAACTTTAAAAACATCGATCTAAATTGGGTTGATTTGTCTTTAAAACAGTCCTTCGCGGTTCCAAAATCATTGTTCAGCAAAGAATACAGAAAATCTACCAGCGATTTCTTTATCTTGTCAGACTTACTTTCAAGCATATTTATTATTGAATCGTGGTTAATAAGTTCCTTTTCTATTAGGAGAGAGAGCCTTTCACTTATTTCAAATTTTGACTTTGGAACTATTCCTTGATAACCAAATCTTTTCTTCTTTGGATTAAATATCATCCACACAGCCACAACGTTTGTAACGTATCCTACAAGAGCACCAAGAAAGATCGGCATTATTAACAAAAAAAATTCAATTTTTAACAGATTCCCAAAAATAAACAAGAGAATATACGGTATCAACAAAGAAAAAAATACTCTGTCAAATTTCAATTCATCACCTACAGTAAAATTGATTAAAAGCAATTTAAAATATAACATATATGATAAAAATATTTAAGTTTTAATAAGGAGCATAATGTGATTTCAAAACAATTTGAGAGAAATATAATGTCACTAGGCGAAGAAAATCAAATAAAACTCTTTCACTCTACTGTGTCAATAATAGGAATGGGAGGACTTGGGGGTTTCGTACTTGAACACCTCGTCAGATTGGGAATAGGCCATATAAAAATTGTTGATAAGGATATCTTTGATGAGTCAAACCTAAATAGACAGATACTCTCAGATATCAATTCTCTTGGTAAATCAAAGGTAGAGATAGCTAAAAGCAGGGCGAAGAGCATCAACAAAGAAGTCACAATAGATTCATTTGAAACTGAATTTAACGAATACACTGCAGCAGAAATATTAAAAGGATCAGATGTTGCAGTAGATGCATTGGATAACAATAACTCTAGATTGATCTTACTTAGAGAATCAAAAAAATTAAAAATACCTGTAGTTCATGCAGCAGTTTCGATGACTTCAGGAAAAATAAAGGTTTTTTTACCAGATGATGAAATAGTTGATTTTAAGAAAAATAAAGGCACAGAGGTCTATCTGGGAACAATTTCACCTACAGTTGCAGTAGCTGCATCAATTCAGGCAATGGAAGTTATAAAACTTTTAACAAATACAGGCAAAGTCTTAAAAGATGGAATTTATTTTGACCTGATGAACAATTTCTATATAGTACCATGAGTATCTTTATAGCGCATTCTACGCTTTATAGTGTATCTAGCATACAGCTTAATAGTAACGCGAGCATCTTGCTCGCGAAAGTTTTTTATTTTTTAAGCTGCCCAGCAGTGTCAATGCATTGACATATAAGGAACGTTCAACGGTTCCCTCCAGCTGTTCGAAATACCATTGTTTCCTCATAATTGGTAATAAAGAAGCATCACATAAAACATATATAGTTTTATGCTTAAAACAATCACGCCCAATTTTTTCTGTAAATTCATCCAACTGATAGAATCAGTTAAACCCAACCCCATTTGAAAAATATAAATCTTAAATTGTCTAATGTCAATAAATGCTTTTTTCTTCTTAAGCTGGAGTAATATGTGATGTTGTGAAATTTCTTAGGATAATTTATTGATAAGGAAAAATTATCACAAAGATTTGAAAAATTTTAAAAATTATTTGAAATTGGCTATCTTTTCTTAAACAAAGCAGATTCATTTCTAATAAAAACAGGTTTAGGTGCAAAAACAAATGAATTTAAATTACTATATACAAAAACAGAAATTAATTCAAAGGTTGTATCATCTTTAAATGATGATTCTTTCAATGAATTTAAATTACTATGTAAATTAGTGTCATTAAACAAAGGGGGGCATGTAGTACCAATACTTGTTTCATAATTTGGATTAGGTGAATATAAAACAAGCCAAAGTTCATCTATTTTTAGTTCATCCATTTCTTCTGAGTGCCTAAAAGGTTTATATTTTTTTATCTTTTTATATATAGCTTCTTCCAAAGCCGGCAAAGCTTTTTTTTCTGCTTTTTTAGCTGATATTAATTTTACTTCTGTTTCAGGTTGTGAATTTCTTCTTTCTTCTTCTGTATTGTAAGTAGTTAATTCAATACCAACTCTTTTACCATCAATAAGTACAATAAAATCTGGTCTTTCTTCTTTCTTGTACCCCTCTATGTGAAGACCATATTCATCACGCATACGTTCACAAAAAAATTCAAGAAAACGTTTTTCCTCTTCTTTTTGATTATTTCTCCAATCTAAACCTGCAATGCTAAAAACCTTACTGCATGTCTTTTTGCGTTCTTCTAAATGTTGTTTTATTTCAGCTATTCCATTTGGATCGCTTTTTAATTCATCTATGTGAAATTTATCTATATGAAATATCTTACGAAATTCCTCTATATCAGAATCATCTAAACTCTCACATATGTCTTTTACTAAATCAGAAAACATTTCTTGATATTCTTGTAATATTAATATGTCTTGACCAGATAATTTTGCAAAAAGTTTACTATTAAAATTTGAGATATCATACGGAAGCCAAAAGATTTCATCCTTAGTTTTAGAAAAATAATTATATTCCCAAAAAAACTCTTTTAATTTTTCCCAATCATTTTTTACTAATTCACTTAAGATCATTTGAAATAAAAATTTATTAAAATTATTGCCAGAATTCTCAGTAAGATTATATAACTTTCTTATCAGATCGCCACGGTATTCATCTTTGCAACGAAGGATAGAATAATATAAAATATTTATATAACAAATTATTTTTATACTTTCTTCTTCACTACATTTTAATGAACTTATTAAATAGTTTGATAAAATTCCTAAATGAGCTTCTGTTGGTTCTCCAAAAAACTCTTTAAACTTAGTATAAGATATATAATTTTTCAATTTTCCAACAGATTTATATGCCATATCAATTAACTTTTCTAAATCCTCTTTTGCCCAATTACTAAAATCACATTTTCTTATAAAGTCAATAAAGCCATCTTCAACTTGTGATTGCTGATTATTTTTGTCAGGACTTTCAACATAAGATATGAGACAAGAAAAATTTCTAAAAACATTACAAATATCTCCTGATAAACATCCCATTACTATAAAAATTTTCTCTTTATCAGGTAGAGGTCTTAAGTTTTTTTTAAAATCTGGAAATAAATTAAAAATTTTCCAATTCTTAAGAAGATCCCCCATCCTAATTCCCCTTTCCTTAACTAAGATTTTTTCAATTACCTTTATTTCTTCCTCTGTTAAATCATAAAGCCTATAAACCAACTGGTCTATTTCTCTTTCTAAATGGCTTATATCGGCATTGAGATTTTGGCGCTTTGCTGATAAATTTGCTGATAAAATCGTTTCCACATCATTCTCTATTTGCTTCACTATTGGCTCGTTGTCAGGAGTAATGGGAGGAATAGGTGTTTTCTCTATGTAAATTTTTGCACCATAACTTCCCTTCCCTAATGTAGCAGATGATAACTTTATCCACCAAGCGATAACTTTCGAATTTAATAATGCAATTAAATACTTTAAGTCTTTGCCAGTAAACATAAATGTACTATCCAGAATATAAAAGCCTTGTTTTACATAAGAAAAAATAATTTTGTCAGTAATTCTATTCCACACGACCTTTTCCTTTTCAAATTCAGGATAGTATGCACAATGACGAAGCTCCCACCAGTAATCACCTTGATCGTCTCGCTTTTTAGCTTTCACTTCATAAGGCTTTAAGTGCTCCATTAGTGCGGGTAAACTCTTTTCTATAAATATTTCAGCTTTTTCTGCCCCTCTATGTTCATTAGTCCACCCAGCAGGTATTACAATCACCCACAAATCTGCCCATTCGTAAGAGTAGCGCTTTATATCACGACCTCGAAGTATAGGTTTTATAATTGCTTCAGTGTGTTTTCTTTCTTCTTCATCTTTACAATTATCTAAAATTTCATTCCTTTTTTCTGTAGTGATAATAAACGCTTCATTTAAGCCAGTTAAT
>NZ_JBRCUV010000058.1:0-15318 GCF_053498235.1 Thermodesulfobium sp. | reverse complement strand
GTTAGGGAGGTAGTGAAATTGAATTTAGATCAAATTGTTAAAATTTCTAATGCGTTAGCAAATGATTCAAGGTTTAAAATCCTTCAATCAATTTCGTCAAATCCAAAAATTTCTTGTACTGAGGTCATCAAGGCTCTTGATATTACTCAACCTGCAGTTTCTCATCACTTAAAAATTTTAAACGACGCAGGGCTAATCGAAATAAACAGAAAGGGACAGTATGGACTTTGTTCCTTGAACAATGCTGTTCTTGAAGACTATCTTAAATCAATACAAAAAATATTTTTAAAAAAATAAAAATGTCACTTTAAAGCAATTATTTTTTACTTATATACTCAGGATTAGTTAAAGTGATATATAATTTAATTCAGACACCTTTATTAATAAGAGGGAAGTGAAAAATATACATTTCTACTTTAGACTTTTAAAATATTTAAAGCCATATATAAATCTTTTCGTTTTAGCATTATTCTTTATGTGTTTGGTTTCGGCCATTATGGTAGCTATTCCTTGGACTTTAAAGGTTTTGATAGACTCTGCTCTAATTAAGAAAGATGTCTTTATTTTAAATATTTTAGCATTATCTATGATTGGGTTGTATTTTATAAAAGGCCTGTTAAGTTTTTGCCAGAATTATTTGATGATTTATATTACCAACAGCGTTATATCTGACATCAGAGAACAGTTTTTTTCCCACATCCAGCTTATGCCATTAGAATTCTTTAAAAAACATTCTACTGGTGAACTGATGTCTAGATTAACAAACGATACATTTATATTGCAACAAGTTTTTTCTACAGGTCTAGTAAGCTTAGTCCTTGATACCCTTACTTTAATAGGAGTAGTTTGTTTTATATTTTATATAGACTGGAAATTAACGATGGCTACGATATTTATCTTACCTCTTGCATTCCTTGCTGTTCAAAAGTTTGGTAGAAGGCTTAAAAATATCAGCTATAGAATTCAAGAAAGGTCTGCTGATGTTTTTGCTGCATTACAGGAAATTCTTTCTTCTGTCAAAATTGTTCACGGTTTCGCAACTTATGAAAAGGAAAACGAACGATTTAAAAGAATAAACAGAGAATCTGTAAAAGCGGTTTTGAAAGCAGGAAGACTTAATTCTATTTATACGCCAGTGATGGAATTACTGGGAGCAATGGGGGTCGCTGCAGTTTTTTGGTATGGTGGATACAGAGTTATAAACGGCCACATGACTATAGGAGATCTTATGGCTTTTATTGGTTATATTGGTATTATCACTACTCCAGTAAGAAGAATGGGTTCAAATCTTGGAAACATCCAACAAGCTATGGCTGCAGCTCACAGAATATTTTCAGTTCTTGATATAGAACCAAGTATAAAGGATAAAGAAGACGCAATTGAAATTAAAGATATAAAAGGTTTAATTGAATTTGATAACGTATGGTTCAAGTATCCTGATGATGATGAATATATTTTGAAAGGTGTAAGTTTTAAAATACTGCCTGGCCAAGTTTTTGCAATTGTTGGTCCTTCAGGAGCTGGCAAAACTACGATAATTGATTTAATTATGAGATTTTACGATCCTCAAAAGGGAAGTGTAAAAATTGATGGCTATGATGTAAGAGATTTGTCAATGCGTTCCTTTAGACAACATTTGGGTTTCGTGCCTCAGGATGTAATACTCTTCAATGCAACAATCTCTGAAAATATTTCATATGCTAAAGCAAATGCTACTACTGAAGACATAATATGGGCTGCAAAAATATCAAACGCTCACGAATTTATAGATAAGATGGAAAAAGGTTATGACACAATACTTGGAGAAAGAGGAGTAAGATTCTCTGGTGGAGAAAGGCAAAGGATTTCTATTGCTCGTGCAGTAATAAAGAATCCCAAGATATTTTTGTTAGATGAGGCTACATCCAATCTTGATGCCTCTTCTGAGTCTCAGTTTCAAGAGGCTTTGAAAAAGGTTTTGAAGGGAAGAACAACCATAATAGTAGCGCATAGACTTTCTACAATAATATTTGCTGACAAGATATTATATTTGGAGAATGGAAAGATAGTTGAAGAGGGTACTCATAATGAACTGATGAACAAAAAAAATGGCAAGTACAGGATGTTGTTTGAACTTCAAACAAAAGAAAATATCTTTGCGTCATTATGAAATTTCGTACAACAATATACGATTTTGTTTTATCCATTGCTTCAATATACGTGATTTTAAGGTCTATTTTTGATCTTGGTCACCGAAAGACAATTGAATATAGATTCAAAGTATCTTTCGATGAAGAAGTATTAATGAACTTTAAAGAACAACAAAAAAAAAGTTCATTTAAAGGATTATGGATCCACGCAGCTTCTGTAGGAGAGGTATTAGGCGCTATAAACCTTATTAATAAAGTAAGAGAAGAATACGAGAATTACCCAATTTTCCTCACAGTTACAAATTATTCTGCACTTAATTTAGTTAAAGAAAAATATCCATATATAAACGTTAGAATATCCCCCTTTGATTTTAGTTGGCTAATTTCGAAGCTTTGCAAAATACTTGATGTACCAAATATGATTATTGTTGAAGCAGAATACTGGCCAAACCTAATAAACATTTTTTCTGAAAATGGAAAGGTATTCCATATAAGCACCAGGTTTAGCAAAAAAGCCCTTTATAAATACAAAAAATTTGACTTTTTATTTAAATATATGTTCGAAAGAGTTACTGCATTTTTTGCAAAAACTAAGGAAGATAAGGATAATCTAATTGAATATGGAATAAATGAAAGCAAGGTTTTTATTATTGGAGATATCAAAGCATATCAAAATTCTGATCGCTTTTATTCAGAAGAGAGTATATTCGATCTGGTAGCAGGAAGCACTCATAAAGGAGAGGAATCCATTTTGATTAACTTATATTTTAAGTTTAATAAAAATATTTCAATTGCAATTGCCCCAAGACACCTCTCGAGATTAAATGAAATAATATCTGAATTAGAAAAGGTTAATATTGATTTTCTACTATGGTCAAGGGATAAGGATTTTATAAAAAAGAGAAATAAGAGTCCTAAACCAATTATCTTAATAGATACAATGGGTGAACTCTCTAGCATTTATGCTCTTGGCAAGATCGGATTCGTAGGAGGCACACTTGAAAAAATTGGCGGGCATAATTTGTTTGAACCTGCAATATGTGCAAGACCTGTGCTTTTTGGAAAATATTACCAAAGACAGTCATTTATGGCAGATTCGTTATTAAGTGAAGATAAAGAAAGTTCAAACAACAAATATAAAGGTGCTTACGTAATTGAAAATCTAGATCAATTTTATGATATAGTAATTTACCTACTTAAAGATAACAACTGGTTTGAAGAGGGCAAGGTGGCAAGAAAAAAATTTGAATATGCATCAGGTTCTCTCAATAGAACTTATAATCTCTTGAAAGACGAATTCAATGTATTTGTATGAAAAAATTTCCTCTTATTGGATTAATTGTGTTAAAAGTAAAAAAAATAAAATATTTTTATCTTTTCTTTCTCTTCTAAGTTATATTTATAAGGCTATTGTTTTAAAAAGAAGAGAAAAGATTTTGAAACTACCAAAGAAAAAATTTGATTTGAAAGTTGTCGGAATTGGAAATATAGTTCTTGGAGGAACAGGGAAGACACCTTTGGTAATCTGGTTTGCAAAGAAGAATCTAGAAAAAAATATACGAGTAGGAATAGTTTTTAGAGGTTATGCTGGAAAGGCAAGAGGCACATTAATAGTAAGTAATGGCGAAAATATTTTATCTACCCCTTACGTTGCTGGAGATGAAGCATATCTAGTTGCAAAAAAGTTAACAAACGCGATAGTTATTGTAGACAAAATTAAAGAAAGGGCAATAGAGTTTCTTCAAAGTGAATACAATTGTGATCTTGTAATATTAGACGATTCCTTTCAATACTGGAGTATAAAGAAGGATTTAGACATTGTAACTATTGATGCAATTGATCCATGGGGACTAGGTTATATATTTCCAAGAGGTTTTTTAAGGGAGCCAAAGGAGTCTATAGCTAGAGCTAATGTAGTAGTAATATCTAGATTTGATCTTATAGAAAACAAAAATTTGCTTAAATTGATAGGGGAAGTAAAAGGCATAAATCCTAATTCTAAAATATTACTGATGAGATATATTCCTAAAAAACTTACAGATGCGTCATTATACAGAGAATATAATTTAAACATTTTAAATGGTAAAAGAGTCTTTGCCTTTTGCGGCATTGGAAATCCTGATAGTTTTTTTCTGACGTGTAAAAATTTAGGAATAAATGTAGTGGGTTCTATGTCATTTCCAGATCATATAAGATATAACCAGCAAGACTTATTAAAATTATATACTAAATCAAAAGTGCTTAATGTTGATGTTTTTTTAACCACAGAAAAGGATATAGTAAAGTTTAATTTTTTAAAAAACGTAAATTTTTCACTATATGCACTATCAATTGAAGCTGAAATTTTTTCAGAAGGTGAGAATGTTGGGTAAAATTTTAGGAGTAATTCCTTCAAGATTAGGATCTACAAGGTTACCGGAAAAACCTTTAATAAGGATCTTAAACAAACCAATGATCCAGTGGGTATACGAAGGAGCATCTAAAAGCAAACTGTTATCTAATTTAATTATTGCTACTGATTCAGAAGTTTTAATTGAAATCGCATCTACCTTTGGAGCTGAAGCCATTTTGACATCAAAATCATGTACAAGCGGTACAGACAGAGTAGCTGAAGTTGCAAGAATGTTGACTGACTATGAAATAGTAGTTAACATTCAGGGCGACGAACCAATGGTAAATGACGCTATAATCGAAGCACTTATAGAACCATTTTTAGATAGGGAAGTAAATATGACTTCTTTAATGACACCTATTAAGCCCGAAGAAGAATCTGATCCTGCAGTAGTGAAAGTAGTATGCAAAACCAATAGGGATGCTTTATATTTTTCAAGATTTGCCATACCCTTTGACAGGGATGGTGTTGGCGTATCAAGATACAAACATCTAGGTTTTTATGCGTATAAAAGAGATTTTCTTTTAAAATTTGCTAGCTTAACACCTACTCCCTTGGAAAAAGCTGAATCTTTAGAACAACTTAGGGTTCTTGAAAATGGTTTTTCTATTAGAATGAACCTGATCCCTTTTAGTACAAAAAGTGTAGATACCATTGACGATTTAATAGAGGTTGAAAGGATTTTGAAAGAACGAATTGAAAAATATTAACATCAACAGCATAAAAAAAATAGGAGTTATAGTGGGTAATCCAGGATTAGGCGATCTTTTGTTTTCTTTTCCTCTTTTCTCCAATATCAGAAAAAACTTTACAGATGCTGAAATATATTTTATTGGAAACCTTAGGAATTATACAAAGCCATTGGTTTTAAGATCTAAAAATATTGACGACATAATCTATTATGAAGAATATAAGATCCAAAGGATTCCAAACGATTTGTTTTATTTTTTTAAAAATTATAAAAAAGAAAAGTTCGACTTAATATTCGATCTTCAGAGACATTTTCTAATAACAACGCTAACTAAATTTTCTGGAGTTAGAATATTTCAAAGCTTTTCTATGAAACAGATTTTTTCAACTTTCAAAGCCGATGATTCACTAAGAAGAAAAGAACACAATGCTCTTCACCATTTAAGGCTTTTAGAACCACTAAATATAAAACCTGAATTAATTTACGAAATCAATTTATTTGAAATTGATTTCAAAAGACCAAAAATATTTCTGAAAGAAAAGAATATTGAAAAATTTGTAGCAATAGTAGCTTCATCCGGATATGAACTTAAAAATTGGTCTGAAAAAAATTATGTTCAAATAATAGACTTTTTGTTCAAAAGCTTTGGTTATAAATCTGTTTTAATTGGAACCAGTCAAGACAAAGAAGTCTTGGAAAGAATTTCAAACGCAACGAAAAATGCAATTTCAATGCCTTTTGACTTTGGCATTGAAGAAACTGCTGCACTTCTTAAACTTTCAGCATTAACTGTGGGAAACGATTCTGGACCGTTGCACCTTGCATCATTTCAAGATATTCCTGTTGTAGGACTTTACGGCTCTACCAACCCAAATCTGTGTGGTCCACTAGGTAAAAACTCTATCATATTAAGGACTACTGCTAACTGTGCACCCTGTTCGCTTTATTCGTGTCCTTATAACAAAAAATGCATAAATTTAATCAGTGTGGATGACGTAAAGGAAGCTGTTTCGAAAATTCTAAAGCCATAGAACAACCTTAAGTGATATAATTTTCATTATGTTTTTAATTTTTGAAAGGAGATATTATGGGCAAAAGGATTAAGTATGGTTTTATTTTGTTTCTGGTTGCACTAGTAGCTTTTTCAGCAGGTTTTACCTTAAAAAGCAATATGGCCTCAGGAAGTACCAATTGGGGGATGTTGCAGTTTGTCTACAATCTTATTGAAAACTATTACGTAGCGCCCTCCACCCTAGATCCAAATAAACTTGTTGAAGGTGCGATAAGGGGTATGGTTCAGGCAGTAGGCGATCCATACACTAGATATGTAGATCCCGAATCCTTTTCCCAGATGAAGGACCAACTTGAAGGTTCGTTCAGTGGCATAGGCATTGAAATGGGAGTCAAAGATAAAAGTATAGTGGTTATAGCCCCAATAGAAGGAACACCGGCGTATAAAGCTGGTATAAAAGCTAACGATAGAATAGTTTCTGTAGATGGTAAACCTGTGGATGGAATGGACATAAATCAGGTTGTAAGATTAATTAGAGGACCTGCAGGGACACAGGTAAAAATAGGAGTAGAGAGAAATGGTGAATTAAAAGAATTTAACATTACAAGAGAAACCATAGAAATTAAGAGCGTTTCATTCAGACCTCTTACTTATCAGATAGGATACTTGAGAATAAGTACTTTTAACGATAAAACATATGATGAGTTTAAAACATATCTACCAGAAATAGAAAAGATGAAAGCTTTGGTTCTTGATCTTAGAAACGATCCAGGCGGTACTGTAAAGACCTGTCTTGATATTGCAGGATATTTCGTAGGAGATAATCCAGTAGTAATAACTGTAGATAGGAATGGTAATCAAACGAAGGTTTACTCCCCTTATAAAAATTCAAAATTAGATATCCCTGTAGTAGTTCTGGTAAATGAAGGTTCAGCTAGCGCTGCCGAGATTTTGTCTGGAGCAATGAAGGATTATGGTTATACCCTGGTTGGTGAAAAAACTTTTGGTAAGGGATTGATTCAATCCGTAATACCTCTCTATGATAATAGCGCAGTTATAATAACGACTGAAAAATATTTAACTCCTTCAGGACACGATATTAACAAAATAGGCATAGAGCCTAATATTGTTGTTCCAGATCCCAAAGATTGGCAAGATATGGGGAAAAATCCTGAAAAGGATCCTCAGTTAAAAGAAGCTCTTAAAATTTTACAGGAAAAGAATGGCATTTATTAGAATTTTGACTAATATAAAAAGGGACGCTTAAGCGTCCCTTTTTATTAATCAGGACCTGAATTAATCTTCTTCCTGTTCACCTTCAAAAAAATCTTTGTCAGAAATAGTATCCATCTGCCATTGAACCTCTTTATCTTCAGCGTCAAGAGGATAAATACGTATCGAAAAATCTGGGGTAAACAATTCAAAATAAGACGTATTTGTGTTTGGATCTGTATGGATTTGTAGATATTCAAAGCTATTTACATTAAGGTAGATTCTTCCATTCATTAATACGCTGGAATTAGTAGTGTTGTTATAAACTCTAAAAACTCTTCCTTCACCTGATTTCTTTAAGCCGCTTGAGTCATACTGTTCGTATCTAACGAACAGCAGGTCAGATAAAATCCTTAACATGTCCTTTTTCTGATATATAATCCCGTCATTTACAAAACATGCCACTAAGCCAATTTCAACTCTTTTTTGCACCTTTCACCTCATTAATTTTAAATTAACTTATATTATATTTTATCATCTTTATATACTTGTGGCTAAGTGCAAAAGATAAGTTTGATGCTCAGATTTTTTCATCTCATCTTGATTTTAGAAACTCTATGACTTCATTGATGTCTGGCACTTCTTTTATGGGGTAGACTTTTTTAAATATTACTTTGTGAGATTCGTCAAGCAGTATGTTTACCCTACCTGAAAATCCAAAATCACCCAAAAATACATCGTAAAGCTGAGCTAATCCGCCATGTGGCCAAAAATCAGCCAATAGAGGGGTTTTTTTTATTCCAATTATATCTGCCCAAGCCTTTTTGCAAGGAACAGAATCCACACTGATTCCCAAACAAACCGTGTTTAAAGATTTGAAAGTTTCAAAATTTGCTTCAAGTGATTTCATCTGTTCTTCGCATACGGGTGTAAATGCGAGAGGGTGAAAGGACAAGAGTACGTTTTTGCCCTTTAAAGATTCAAGGGATACTACACTATCATTTTGATCCTTTAGAGAAAAGTCCTTTGCCTGTGAGCCTATAGATAACATTTTTTACCTCCAGGAGTGAATTTGTATCTAATCTAATTATAGTCTAAAATTCTTGAAAATGATATTAAATTCCAAAAAATTATACCCTCAGACTATTTCTGAAATACAAAAAGCATCCCACAGAAAAGATCTGTGCACTTACCGAGAAGATTACAAGATATATTGGCGCGATGCCGTACAAAATTCCACAGGCAAAGCTGCCAACGAACCAGAATATGCCTAACAGTGTGTTAAATATGCCAAATGCGCTGCCTCTTTTATTTATGGGGACTATATTTGCCACTGCAGCTCTTATGATAGACTCAAGCGCACCAAGTCCTATCCCCCAGCAAGTCATTCCAACTATTATTAGGTAGATCGAGCTACTCAGAAATATAAGGGGATTTGCAAATATAGATATTATTATTGCAAATAGAAGTGCAATGAAGCCGTTTTTATCAAACAATTTGCCAAATACAAGAGCGCTTGCACCATCTACCCCCATTGCAAAGGCATAAAGTATGGGTATCATAGGTTGGGCTATTAACTTTGTTTTTTCAAGATGAAAGGCTATCAAGACAAAGTCCAGGAATCCCACTGCGAAGCCTAATACACAAAGGGAGTATATCCAAAAAAGTTTTGGCAGGCCCTTTGAGTCGAGCTCGATTAACTGAACTTCTAATTTTGACGGAACTGGGTATAAAAATCTTGAAAAAAACAATACTCCGATAGCACAACTTGCTGGGATTATAAGAAGAAAGAAGGCATATCTAAAATTATTTTCTCCTAAAATAAATAGAACTATCGCTACAAAGATAGGGCCACTGACAGCCCCTAATTGATCAAGGAACCCATGAATCCCAAAACCCCATCCACGCCCGACAGATTTTGTCGCAAATGATATCATTGCATCCCTTGTTGGCACTCTGATGCCCTTTCCTATTCTTTCTAATATCATTGGCAATATTGCCCATTGCCAATTTGGGAAAAGAGCTATAAGAGGTACTGACAAGAGATTTACAAGATATCCAAAAATGGTTAGCGACCAATATTTTTTAGTTTTATCAGCAAGTTTTCCTGAAAAAAATCTTATAGCATACCCCAAAAGCTCGCCCAGTCCGCCAATGAACCCTACCAGTGCTGCGTTTGCCCCTAAGATCTCAAGGTATTGTCCTGAGATAGATCTAGCGCCCTCGTATGTCATATCTGAAAATAGGCTTACCACTCCTATGAGGACTATAAATATCATAGACTTTTTCTTTAAGTCATTCACTAAAAACCTCACCAAATTCTACTATTTATTTTTTATTTATTAAACTAAAGACATCTTCTAAAAAGATTCTATTATATTTAAAACACTTCCGTAGAGCGATGAATCGTCTCCGAGTGAGCTTTTTACTATTTTTATTTTATTTATAGGAGCCATTTTTACATGAGTTGTCACAAAATTTCTAATTTCATCTATTATATATTCTTGATTTGTAAGGCCTCCGCCTAATACTACGCACTCAGGAGAAAGTATTGTGATGACGTTACTGATTCCAACTCCCAGATATGTGATGGCTTTGTTAAGAATTTTCCAGGAAATATCGTCGCCCTGGCTGGATGCATAAAAAACATCTTGTGCTCTTAATACTCCATTTTTTTTGTAAATTTCGTAAAGAATGCCAGATTTTCTAACCAAGGCTTTCGAAAGGGCATCTCTTGAGATGGCATAACCTGAAGAAATTGCCTCCAGACACCCTTTGCTTCCACATCTACACTTTGGTCCGTTTAGGAGGACTATCTGGTGTCCAAATTCTCCTGCGCTATCCTCGAAACCTCTGTAAATCTTTCCATTTATAATTATTCCTCCGCCTATTCCAGTAGAAAGCGTAAAATAAACTATGTTATTATAACCTTTTCCTGAGCCAATTTTATATTCTGCAAGGGCGGCTGCGTTTGCGTCGTTTTCCAGACACACATAGGTACCAAATCTATTTTTAAAGAACTCGCTGACTTTTACCTCGTTCCATCCGGGTAAATTTGGTGGATTTTTTACTATGCCTTTCTGCGTATCGCAAGGACCAGGGGCTGATATGCCAATTGCAAAGTTTAGATTAGGAATTTTTAAATTTTGTATTTTACCAGAAATTTCTTCTAACAATTTTTCAGGATTTTTTTCATAAAGACCTGTCTCTATGACTAATTTCTCATCTAATTTCAAATTCTTTAAAAAGCGACCAATTCTTGTTCTGGTTCCGCCTATATCTATGCCGATATAATAATCAAATTGAAGTTTGTCTGTCATAATAAAAGATATTATATTATATTTTAAATGAAAAGTAGAAAGTTAAAAGTGTAGAAAGTTGCTCGGTGCACTTATAGTAAGCCAAGCATCCTGCTTGGTAGATGTAAAAGCAAAAAAGCAAAAAACTGTCCACGAGCAAGATGCTCGTGATACTATGAAGAGCAAAAGAACTTTCACGAGCAAGATGCTCGTGATACTATAAGATGCTCGTGTTCCTATGAGCAGGATGCTCAGCACCATAATTACAATAAGAAGAGGTGATTTTTATGATAGACTTTTACAAATTTGGATATATAAAGATAGATGGCCTTGAATATACAAAAGACTTAATATTTACAAAGGATGAGATACTACTTTATCCGTGGTGGAGGAAAGAGGGTCATATCTTTTCACTTAGCGATATTGAAAATATACTAAACAAAATAGAAAATATTACGGATGTGGTATGCGGAATAGGCGCATATGGAATGGTTAAGGTTGAAAACGATATTGTCAGATATTTTAAAGATGCAAAAAAGGAAGTTTTCATATATGACACAAAGAAAGCTGCCGATAAATTTAATGAACTTGTTAAAAATGGGAGAGCGCCTTTGGCACTATTTCATCTTACCTGTTGATATTGCTATCAGATCTGGTATACTACAAAATATAGCGTAGTAAGGGAGACAATGATGGATAAAAGAGGGGTAACTCTTATAGAGATCTTGGTCGTTTCTGTTTTTTTGCTATTTGCCCTCGTTGTCCTTGCCTGGGGTTTGTCCTCATCCTTGAAGGCATCAACAAACAACTATATTTTAAATCAAGCAAATATACTTGCTGACTCTCAGATGGAGAGCTTAAGAGCTCTTGCTCTAGGGAGCTCTGTAAATATTCAGAATTCAAATGATTGTGTTAATAATGGGACTATATGCTTTAATTTAACCGCTACAAGATCAAAAGATCCTAATTCTAATTGTGATTTGCTAAACGTTATTGTCAGCGATACTGCAAATCCAGCAAGGTTTAAAAGTATAAATTTGCAATCTGAGGCTTGCCAATGATAAAAAAGTTCGGTTTTACGCTTACTGAGCTTTTGGTGGTTATTGTAATAGCTTCTTTGGTAGCTATGGCTGTTATCTATGCTATTTCAAGTGGAAGTAAAGTATTTGTTAAAAATCAGGAGACAGACAGCATAGCCTTTAGCGTTCCAAATATCCTTTATAGTATGTCAAGAGAGATCAGAGAAGCTGGATATATAAACCTTCAAATATCGCCAGGTGCTATCGTGAATCCAAACCTAATTTGTACTCAGGGTGCATCTGGCAGTATATCGTTTAATCTTGATATACCTACTTCAAGTAATCCTGATGGAACTGGTATATATAGTGTAGTAAAATATCAACTACAAAATGGAAATCTTTCAAGGTGTGTGAACAACACAAATTGTTCATTTCTTAATCCCCCAAATGTTGTTTTTACAAGTTTTTCCCCTATGTCAGGTACAGTAGATGCAAATGCTAACTTTCTCCCAAACCAGAGAGATCCTGCTGGAAATTATAATGTAGTTCAAGTTTCTATAACTGCAAAATCTTCAAATAGCAATAACACATATACTTTTACAAAGGTGGTGAAGCTCAGAAATGTTCAGTAAATGGTTTTCTGATAAGAGTGGATTCGCTTTGCCAATTGCCATTGGAGCTTTGGTGTTTTTCATAATAATAATAGGTGTATGGGCAGCTTTGAATCTCTCCTTATTCAAAACTTCCTCCGCGCAGACTTCGTCTATCCAAGCTCTCTCTGCATGTGAAGAAGGAATATCTTATGCTATGAAAAAAAATTTATCTCTAGGTAATTACCAGTATACTTCACAAGAAGGGCTTAACGTAAGCATAAATGTGACAAATCCGACTACTACTTCAAATTATATTACAAAAGTAATAACAGCATCTGTAAACGCTCCACAAAAAAGAACTGTAAAAGTTTACCTTGGCAATGTGATTCCTGGAGCAGTCATTGCAAATGGGAATATAAATATGAACAGTAATTCAACTATTACTACAAATAATCCGAGCATCCCTGGCGCGTTGCTTAGCGGGACATTGTCGAAAGATGCAAATTCGCTTGTTATAGGTCCTGCTCAACATCTTTCAGATTTTACACCTTATAAAAACGCTATTACTCAAGTAGTTAGGAGTATGATGCCGAGCGTTCCTCCTGTGCCTACAAACTATACCACACTTTCTAACCCTACTTGTGGTAGTGCATTGACTGGAAATTATGTTTTGATAGATGGTAGTCTCAACAATCATTGTAACCTTACGATAAACGGTAACCTTGTCGTAAACTCTTCGAATTTTTCAGTTAATACCAACAGTTCTCTTACTGTGAACGGAAATATGTGGTCAAATACACTTAACATAAATTCAAATGCCAATTTAATAGTTAATAATAACTTGTATGCAAACGGGAGTGTAACAGATAATTCAAATTCACAGATTAGTATTGGAAGTAATATTATTTTAACAGGCAACGGTTCAGCTCTGATTTTAAATAGCAATTCTGATACAATTTCAGGAAGCATTATTGCAACCGGAAATAATACTTCTGTAACTTTCAACAGCAACTCTACAGTTAACGGTAATATTATAATTTCTGACGGTAACCTGGATATAAATTCTAATGTAAATGGCTTGAGCGGTTTGATTTACGTTGGTGATAGCTCTGGCTCATCTTCCTCAGGAAATATAACTATTAATAGCAATAATACTATAAATGGGCTTGTATACGCTGCAGGTTCTGCTCAAATAGGAGAAACAACCGTACAAATGAATTCTAATTCGAATATAAACGGCGCTTTATTGGTAGAAAGTGGAAATTTGCAAGTAAATGCGGGTAGTGAAATAGTATATAATCCTGCCAATTTCAGCAATATAACTAATCTTTTGTCAAACTATCTAAGTGCACCTATCATAACTGGATCATGGCATGAACCAGGAACTTAGTTTTAAATCTAAAGTATACCAGGATCGGATTTTTTTGTAATACAATTTTTGTATGATTACAAATATTGAATAAGGGGTTTTTTATGATATTTAGTATAAAAAAGAATAAAAGGGGATTTACCCTAATAGAGCTGATGGTGGCGGCTGTGATTCTTGCTTTCGGTCTTATGACGCTGGCTATATCTTTGTTTGGCGCTATAAGAGCCCAGGAAGCAGTAGCCCAGCAGACAAATGCCCAGGGTCTGGTAGATCAAAGGTTAGCTCAGTTATCTGCTATAGCAAATCTTCAAAATAGCTCTGATGTTTGGGTAGGTTGGGGGACACTTTTAGCTCAAGATGGCGTGAGGGAACAAGTGACAATAAATCATTCTTTAACTGGAACAAGACTTACAACTGTTCAGGATATTAATTCAGGAACTCAGTACGAATATGCAAATGTAACAGTAACGGTTAGCTGGGATTGTGGGAAGCCTAATAAAGCTTTGTGTCAGGTTACAGGAACTCAACACATTGATAAACCGCAGACAGTCTCTCCATGAAGAAAAAATCTGGTCTTATTCTTATCGAATTACGTCTTTCCTCAAAATAAAATCTATCTGAACTTACTAATTTATGCATAGTTATTCCTCCTTTTAAGCTTTTTATTATAGGTTAGAAAGAGTTCTTCTGTTATTCTCTCTATCTCTTTTGAAAGTTCTGCTATATCTATAGCATCTCTTAGTCTTAAAAGATCTGATTTTACTTTTTCATCTACTTCTTTAAGCCTTAATACTCTGTTAAGAGGTGTATCTATTTCGTATCTTTTAATTATTTTTCCATTTATTCTAATCTTTTCAATATATTTCATCTGAGGCATAAAGAGATTATTCTTTAAGCAAACCAATTTCAGAAGTACCTGAAGAACTTTAAGCTCTTCATCTGTATCGTATCTATTCCAACCTGTATAACTTCTTACCATAGACCAATTTTTGCTCTCTACGTAGCAAGAATCGTTCTTTCTGTAAGGCCTTGATCTAGTAAATTCTATTTTATTTTCCATGCAAAATCTTTTAACATGGGCATTTATAAATTCAGATCCGTTATCGGAATGAAGTTTCCTTAATGGAACTGGCATTGTCTTATAGATATCCTCAAGAGCTTTTCTTGTCCATATCATTGCCTTATTTTTAATAGGCCTTAATTCTGTCCACCCTGTACTAATTTCTGTTGCTGTTAGCGTGTAAACAAACTCTCCTGTACCTGATGCCCCACTGTGATGTACAAGGTCTATCTCTACAACACCAGGTTCTCTTTGTTTATCAAACCAACTCTCTACTGCTATAGATTTTTTCAAATTACTACTAAATGGATTACCACCATACCTCTTCTTTAACTTAATTCTGTCTCTATAAGGCTTAAGTAACCTATCTACTGTAGCAGGACTTATCCTTAATAACAAAGGCTTTATATCATCTGTAAGATTAGATTTTATCTTAGGATTTTCAAAAAGTTTTTCGTGATTAATTCTAATAAACCATACAAGATGTTTTGATGATACGTATCCAGAAATCCTGTATAATACCTTTAATATCTCTAGAACTT
>NZ_JBRCUV010000057.1:0-15747 GCF_053498235.1 Thermodesulfobium sp. | reverse complement strand
GGATTAAATATTATTAAAACAATAAAATAACAAGATAATTTTTTTTAAAAATTTTTTTAAATAAAATGAATTAAAGCTGATTTTTGAAACTATTAGTTTTTTCTAATATAATATTTTGGGTTGGATATGGTATCTCTATATTATTTTCATTGTAGAATTTATGAATTGACTTGATCAATTTGTGTAGTACTATAAATTGATCTGAGTATGATTCTACCCTGATATATATTGAAAAAGTAATACAAGAATTATCAAATTTTTGATATCTGAGTATTGGTTCGATGTCCTTTACACACCCAGGTGTACTTTTAATAAAATTTTTGAGAAAATTTATCGTTTTTTCTTCTACATCATCAAGATCGCTGTCATACGAAATGCCAACCTGTAAGCTAACGCTAAAATTTTCTTCTGGAAAGGAATAGTTTGTAATTATTGAGGTAGAAATTTTTGAATTTGGTATTATTATCATATTATTATCAGGAGTTAAAAGAGTGGTATTTCTCCAGTTTATATCTGTAACCTTGCCTCTTTGTCCATTTTCAAGAATTATTGTATTCCCTGGCTGAATCTTTTTCGATGCCAATATATGGATTCCTGCAAAAAAATTAGACAAAGTATCTTGTAAGGCAAGTGAAACTGCTAAACCGCCTACTCCAAAAGTTGTAAGTATAGGGACGTCTGAAATTCCAATTCCTTCAAGGATTACTAATATGCCCAAGAATATGACAGCTACAAATATTACGTTTGATATAATGCTGGTAGCGGGCAAGATGCTATCATTTTTTGAGAAATAGTGAATTAAAATTTTTGAAGATATTCTTGCTAAGAAAAGAAAGATTATAAATATTTCTAATGAGGTAAAAATTTTATTTATAAAAAAAGAATGTTGATAAGTAAAAGGGTAGTTATAGAGTGCAAAGTGCAAGCCTATAACAAGAAAGAATATTGAAAAGGTCCAGTTAAAAGACTTTATTACAATTCTTAGCAGATAATTTTGTGAAAATCTTGTGTTTAAAAACCTTGTTAATATGATTTTTTCAATAATAAAACCGCATAGGGTAAAGGAAATAAATAGAACTATAGGCTTTAATAAGCTTTCTAAGAAAAGAAATATAAGTAATACCTCCTCATTGAATTGACCTTGCTTTTTGATCCTGCTTTAATTATATCAATTTTTCCAAATCTTAATCGCTTTAGTGTGTTTTATACGATTGTGTTAAATGAGTTTTAAATGTTATAAAATAAATTAATATGAAAATTAAGATAACATCAATAATTTTACTTATGCTATTTATTACTGCAGTGTCATATGCTGCTGGTCTGGATGAAATTTATGAGCAGGCTAAGGAGAAACTGCAGAATAACGATGCATTAGGTTGTTCGATTGAACTTACAAAGGCTCTTATGCAGATGGATGAAACCAACCCCTTGCGAGATAAGTTTTTAACTCTAAGAGGAAGATGTTTTTATATGGATGGTAATACAACTGAAGCATCAAAAGATTTTGAGGAGGCTATCGGGTTAAATCCTAAAAATAGCGAAGCTTATTGTGGTTTGGCTAGGATTAAAGAGGATTATGGTGATATAGATAGTGCTATAAGTCTTTATACGAAAGCAATAGAAGTAAATAACCAGGATCCTCAAGCATATTTTGGTAGAGCTGTTGATTATTATTTAGAGAAGAAATTCAATCTGTCTCTTGAGGATGTTAACAGTGCAATTAGTTTAGAACCTAAAATGGAATATTTTTTATTTAAGGCATCATTAGAGCAAAATAGCAATAAAATTAATGATGCACTTTCTACTATAGAGAGCGCTTATAAGTTGTTCCCTAACTCAGTTCAAGTTCTTGAATTTAAATCAAGCCTTGAGTTTCAAAAAGAGGATTATAAAGGTGCACTTGCAGACGTTGATAAAGCACTTGAAATTGATGCAAAAAAACCTGATCTTTTCTTCCTTAAAGGGAACATACTTTATAGTATGAATGATTTTCAAGGTTCTTTAAAAGCTTTAAATGTCGCTATATCTCTAGATCCAAATCAGAGTGATTTCTATGCAATGAGAGCAAAAATTGAAGATTCTTTAAAACAACCAAATAAGGCTTTGGATGATATTAATACTGCCCTATCTATTTCGCAAAACAAATATTATTATTTTCAAAAGGCTTACTACGAATATGAACTGAATAGATACAGAGAAGCAAAAAGGGATATAGATGCTGCGCTTGAATTAGATCCGGAGAATGAATCGTTTAAGAATTTGCAGGAGTCAATAATTAAAAAGTTATAGGTATTTTTTATATTGTAAATTGTAACTTGTGGAGGTAAAATGTGGGCCTTTTTGATCCGATTGCTCGAGTCTTTAATAAAAAGAAAGATAAAGCTCAAGACCAAAAAAAGTTAGATACCTGGAAGTATTTTGAAGACGGTTCAAAATATAAAGGGGATTTAATAAATGGTATTCCTAATGGATTTGGCATTCTTATTGAGTCAAATGGCAACAGGTATGAGGGAGAGTTTAAAGATGGGAAATTAAATGGCAAGGGGAAGGCTTTTTATGATGGAGTGGGAACATATGAGGGAGAGTTTAAAAATGGCTTAAGACATGGTAATGGTATATTTGTATTTATGGATCCAAGCCCATCAGCAGGTGTCAAACTTGAAGGAAGATGGGAAGATGACGAAATGGTTCAAGGCAAAGAAATTTGGCCTGATGGTAGGACATATGAGGGATCGTGGAAACATGGCAAAAAATTTGGTAAGGGAGTTTTTAAGTGGCCTAATGGAAGTGTGTACGAAGGAGAATATAGAGACGATCAGTTTTGTGGAAGAGGAATATATATTTGGCCTAATGGTGACAGATATGAAGGAGAATGGAAAGAGAGTAAATGGGAAGGACAGGGTATTTTCACTTCAGCTAATGGCGACAGATACGAGGGATTTTTTAAAGATGGTATGAAGAACGGTTATGGAATAATGTACTATCACAATTCAACTAAATATGAAGGTTTGTGGAAAAACGATTTGTATGAAGGTAGGGGAAAATTCTACTATAAAAACGGCGATAGATATGAAGGAGAATTTAAAGAGGGGAAAAAATATGGTGACGGAAAAATATTTTATTCATGCGGTATAGTGTTTGAAGGGAAATTTGTTAATGATAAGATAGTTGGGAAGGGTATCATTTACTTTGAAGGAAAGACCTATGATGTTGAGTATGTAAATAATAGGTTTGTTGGTGAAAGGGTAATTTTTTGGCCTGATGGCAGAAAATATTTTGGAGATATAAAGGACGGTTTAATGTATGGTAAAGGTATTTTTTGGTGGCCCAACCAAAGTAGGTTTATTGGGGAATTTAGAAATGATCAGTTTTTTGGCAGTGGCAAATTGGTATTATCGAATGGTCTTGAGTGCGATGGTGAATGGAGAGATGGAAAATTTTATAGTACT
Source organism: Thermodesulfobium sp. (assembly GCF_053498235.1). Taxonomy (NCBI): domain Bacteria; kingdom Pseudomonadati; phylum Thermodesulfobiota; class Thermodesulfobiia; order Thermodesulfobiales; family Thermodesulfobiaceae; genus Thermodesulfobium; species Thermodesulfobium sp. Next base: position 12,298 of record NZ_JBRCUV010000057.1, on the reverse strand, counting down.
ATAGTTTTAAAAGATTTGGATGGCAGAAAGTATGAAGGTATTTTTGAAGACGGAGAGTTTAGAGGCAAAGGTGTATTAACTTGGCCAAATGGTGATAGATATGAAGGGGAATGTAAAGATGGGAAAAGACATGGTAAAGGGAGATTTGTGTCAAATAAAGGTGATATATATGACGGAGAGTGGAAATTTGACAAGAGACACGGTTACGGAGAATTTTTTGCTGCCAATAAAAATCATTACATTGGTGAATGGGATTCAGATTTTTGGGAGGGTAAGGGCATTTTAGAACATGCAAATGGAGATAGATATGAGGGGGAGTGGAGCAGGTCAAAAAGACATGGTTTTGGAACAATGTATTATGCAGACGGTAGAGTTGAGAGGGGATATTGGTTTGATGGTGTTTTTAAGGGGTCAAAAAAATATTAATAAATAATTCTAAATTTTTAAAATTTATGCTATCTTAGATGTTATAAAGAAGAATAGAGGTGATGTTATTGAAGAGGTTTTTAGTTTTTGTATATATATTACTTTTTACATTTGCTTTGAATAGGCTTTCTTATGCTGATGAAAACCAGATGATTAAGGGTAACATAGATTTTGGGATTAAGCTTATGAATGAAGTGAGAAATCATGAATTTGATAATGATGTAATCTTTTCTCCGATTGGGTTAGGGCAGTCACTAAGCGTTCTTGCAAACGGTGCTGTAGGTTCTACTCTTGATCAGATAAACCTTGTTCAAGAGCTTAATGGGTATAGCGAATCTGAGATAAATTCTTTCTGGAAGAAAACTGTTAACCCAAAACCTTATGAATTAGATAAAAAAATGTTTATTTTTACAAGATCCTCTCTTTGGGTTCAGAACGGGTTTACTTTTAATCCAGAGTATATGAAGACAATTAATTCTTTCTATCCAGGATTTGATCTTACTTATGTAAATTTTTCTGATAAATATACCCCATCTGCTATAAACGATTGGGCTAAGACAAGCACGAATCACCAAGTTAAAAGTATAGTTAGTAAGAAAGATGTCAGTAAAGATACAGTGCTGTACTTGATAAATATCACTTATGCTAAGATAGCGTGGAAAAATGAATTCCAAAAAGATCTTACAAAAAAGGGAACTTTTTATCTTTCAAATGGTCAGACTGCGAAAGCTTTATATATGAAAACTACGGGAGACTTTGATTATTATGAAAATAACATTTTTCAAGCTGTAAAGGTTGATTTGGCCGATCCAGATCTAGAAGCAGTCTTTTTCTTACCAAAAGGTACGAAGACTCTTATGAATATCTATAAGAATATGAATGGCGAAAATTATTTCGAATGGTCTTCAAAATTTAAGAAAAAACATTTGATGCTTGTAGTTCCCAAAATGGATCTCGAATATAAAACGTCATTTATACCTGAATTTAAAAGTATAGGAGTTGGAGCTCCTTTTGATCAAAGTTATGCTGATTTTAAAAATATGTTTAAAGTTTCAAACTTTGCTTTTGTTTCAAACGAACTTTCTGATAGCTTTCTTAAAATTGATGAATATGGAGTGAACAAGACTTCTTTTGATAAAAATGTCAGGGACGTTGTAGATTTTAATCACCCATTTGTGATGGTTATTGCAAATAAAAAAACAAATGCTTGGTTATTACTAGCTTCTATAGAAAATCCCCATCCTTATGAATGGTTTGAGATTTTATAGTATTTACAGCAAAAAATATTTATGTTAAAATAAAACTTTGCACATTTTTTGGGCGGATAGCTCAGAGGTAGAGCACTTGCTTCACACGCAAGGGGTCGTAGGTTCGATTCCTACTTCGCCCACCACTCTTTATCTTTTAGGAGGGATATGCATAAAGCTTCAAAGATTATTAAAATTCTTTATTTTTTTGTCTTTCTTTGTTAGAAGATGATAATCTGGTTTATCTTTATCTTATTTAATCTGTTTAGTTATGTCGACTTGTTCTTTGATTTCTTGGGTTTCTTTTTTAAAGCTTCCAATTGTTTTTCCTATATCCTTTGCAATTTTTGGAAGTTTATTAGGACCAAGGATTATCAAAAGAACTACAATTATCATTATGCTTTGTTGCCAGCTTATCATTTTCCCAATTCCTTTCTTTTTCTGGAGTTTCGTTTTTAAATGTTATTCTTATTAACTTTGATTGTGTTATATTTTATCTTTTTTCTTCCAGAGATGCAAGAACTTGTCTTGTGAGGTGTATTTATGAGAGATGTATTAGTTAAACCCCGTATTAAATATATGGGTGAGGCTTTGAGTGAAAAGCAGAAGATTGAGGCACCCATACCAAATCTTTTGGATCTTCAAAAGAAATCCTACGAAAAATTTCTGTATCAAGGAATTGGAGAAGAATTAAGCTCCTATTTTCCGATTGTTGATGCAGGAGACAGGTATGAATTATCTTTTGTTTCCTATCGGTTAGAAGAACCAAAATTTTCTGAAGAAGAGGTTCGAATAAAGGATAAAACCTATGAAGCTCAGATAAAGGTCAAGCTAAGACTTCTTGATAAGCAGAGTCAAGAAGTTATTGAATCTGAAGTCTTATTGGGTGAAATACCAATTATGACAAAGCGCGCAACCTTTATTATAAACGGTTCTGAGAGAGTTATAGTTAATCAACTTACAAGATCACCTGGTGTTTATTTTAAAGAAGATAAAGACCTTATGGATCGAAAGACTTTTGTTGGAACGGTAATACCTGTTAAAGGAAATTGGATAAATTTTGAAGCACCTTCGAATGGAACAGTTTGGATTAGAATTGAGAAATCAAGAAAATTACCTGTTTCAATTTTTCTTAAAGCTTGTGGGATTGAACAGTCAAGAATTGAAGAGGCTCTTGTAGACGATAAATTTAGAAAGGCAACTTTTGCCCAGGATAATACGCAAAATAGAGAAGAGGCTCTCCAGGAATTTTACAAGAAAATTAGGCCGGGGGAGGCACCAAATCCTGAGGCAGCTAAGGGAATTATTAATAATAGATTTTTTGATAAAAAAAGATTTGATCTTGGGGAAGTTGGTCGCCTTAAAATAAATGAAAAATTGGGATTAAATGGTATCGTTCCATTGGACTGTGTAGTTCTTCACAAAGAAGATATGCTTGCAATCGTTAAATATCTTGTAAATCTTCACTATGGAGACGGTACTCTTGATGATATTGATCATCTTGAAAACAGAAGAGTTAGATTGGTTGGGGAGCTTGTAAGACAAAAATTTAGAGAAGGCCTTTATAGGATGGAGCATGTGATTCATGAAAGAATGTCTCTATATAAAGGTACTACTAAGCTTAAAATAAGCAATATTATAAACAGTGGTCCTCTTACTGTAGCCTTACGTGAATTTTTTTGTACAGGTCAATTATCCCAATATATGGATCAAACTAATCCTCTAGCAGAACTTACTCATAAGAGAAGAATTTCTGTGCTGGGTCCTGGAGGTTTAACGAGAGAGAGAGCAGGATTTGAAGTAAGAGATATCCATCCTTCTTACTATGGTAGATTTTGTCCGATTGAAACACCTGAAGGTCCAAATGTTGGTTTGATTAGTTCACCTACTATTTATGCTGTTGTGAATGACTATGGTTTTTTAGAAACGCCATATAGAAAAGTTAAAAACGGAAAACTTACTGATATTATAGAAAGCTTTACAGCCAGTAAAGAAAGGAACGTTTATATTGCTTCTGCAGACGTAAAAGTTGAAAACAAAAGGATTGTAGGAGATACAGTAGTAGCTAGGTATAATGGTGAATTCCATCAAGTACCACCAGAAAAGATTGACTATATTGGTGTTTCTCCAAAACAAATGTTGAGTTTAAGTTCTTCTCTAATCCCTTTTGTAGAACATAATGATGCAAACCGTGCTTTAATGGGTTGTAACATGCAGCGTCAAGCGGTGCCTCTCGTTATAGAAGAGGCTCCTTGGGTTGGTACGGGCATGGAAGTTGTTGCTGCAATCGATTCTGGTATGGTTCATGTGGCAGATAAAGATGGGACTGTTAGAAGTGCTGCTGGTGGAAAGATAATTATTGATTTTGATGATGGTACTTCAAAAGAATATAAATTAATGAAATTTGTTAGAACAAATAATGCAACTTGTTTTAACCAAAGAGCTTTGGTTAGAGCTAAAGATAGAGTTAAAAAGGGTCAGATTCTTACTTCGGGTTGTGCTACTGACAATGGTGAATTAGCTCTGGGTCGAAATGTTCTGGTAGCTTTTATGCCTTTTGGTGGTTATAACTTTGAGGATGCAATTTTAATTAGCAACAGACTTGTAAGAGAAGATGTTTTCACTTCTATTCACATTGAGAGTTATGAAATTGAAGCTAGATCCACAAAATTGGGTGATGAAGAAATAACGAGGGAAATCCCGAATGTTTCTGAGGAAGCTAGAAAAAATCTTGACGAACAGGGCATTATTGTAGTTGGCACTGAAGTAGATGCTGGTGATTATTTGGTAGGTAAGCTTACTCCAAAGGGAGATGTCGAGCCTCCTTCTGAAGAAAGGCTACTCAGAGCAATTTTTGGTGACAAACTAAAAGATATGAGAGATACATCTCTTAAATTACCTCATGGAGAAAAAGGCAAGGTTATTGATGTTAAAGTTTTTTCTAGAAGTAAGGGAGATGATCTCCCACCTGGAGTAATAACTAAAGTAAGGGTTACGGTAGCTCAATTGAGAAAGATCTCTGTGGGCGATAAGATTACTGGTAGACACGGTAATAAAGGTGTTATATCTAAGATTTTGCCTGAAGCTGACATGCCCTATTTGCCAGATGGAACTCCAGTTGACGTAGTTTTGAACCCATTAGGTGTTCCTTCGCGAATGAACGTTGGACAGATTTTTGAGGTGCTTTTAGGTTTGGCAGCTGGAGTACTTAATAATTTTGGGAAAGATAAAGACGTTAAATATAAATTTGAAGCAACTCCCTTTGACGAATCTTTTGGTGAGATGGCATCTGAAAGGTTTGTTGAAGAATACTTGAAGAAAGCAAGAGAAATTAAGCCCTTTATTGGAGAAAATGGTAAGGTTACTTTATATGATGGTAAAACCGGGGATCCATTTTTATCTCCTGTAACTGTGGGTTATATGTACTTATTAAAGCTTGTACATCTTGTAGATGATAAGATTCATGCCAGGTCAACTGGTCCATATTCTTTAATTACTCAACAACCACTTGGGGGTAAAGCTCAATTTGGAGGGCAAAGATTTGGTGAAATGGAAGTGTGGGCGTTAGAAGCCTATGGTGCGGCAAATGTATTGCAAGAGATATTAACTATAAAATCGGATGATATTACTGGTAGAACAAAAGCTATGGAAGCAATTATTAAAGGCAAAAATCTTGGAACTCCAGGTTTGCCTGAATCATTTAAGGTTTTGGTAAGAGAACTTCAAGGCTTAGCACTTGATATTACTCTCATACATCAAGACGGAAGCCATATTGATTTAGAGAGAATAGATGAAGATGATAATAATGTGTTACAAATTTTGAAACCGGTAGATACAGAGGTTTAAGTAGAGTAATAAATTTGGTTTAAGAATATCAAATTTTGAAAGGGAGGAAATAGCTTGGAACCCTTTGTTGAAATTAGCGAGGATAATAAACAAGTTAAAGATAAGACTGCTTCCAAACTTGTTGCTATAAAAATTGGCCTTGCATCTAGTGAAAAAATTAGATCTTGGTCAAAAGGAGAAGTAAAAAAACCAGAAACTATAAATTATAGGACCCTAAGGCCTGAAAGAGGAGGTCTTTTTTGTGAAAAGATATTTGGTCCTACTAAAGATTATGAGTGCTATTGTGGAAAATATAAAAGGCCTAGGTATAAGGGTACAATTTGTGATAGATGTGGTGTTGAGGTTACATCTTCAAAAGTAAGAAGACTAAGAATGGGACACATTGATTTGGCAGCACCTGTCGCCCATATCTGGTATTTTAAAGGAACTACAAGTTACATAGGATCTGTTTTAGATCTTTCAAATAAGGAAGTTGAAGAGATAGTATACTTTTCAAGATATTTAATTTTGGATCCAAAAGATAGTGGCTTACAAAAATTTAAAACTTTATCGGAAGATGAATATGAATATTGGGTGAAACAACTAGGTAGGTCCGCAATTGAAGTAGAACATTTAAACGATGGAAATTATCAAGTTATAGATCCGAAAGGTACCTTTCTTGAAGCGGGAAGAATCTTAACACCTGACGAATACGAATATTATACCTATAGCTTTGGCCAGGATTATTTTGTTGCAAAAATGGGTGCTGAGGCTATTAAAGAAGCTCTTGAATCTATTAACGTGGAGGAACTGAGCAAGCAAATTAGAGAAGATATGAATTCAACATCAGCCCAAAGTCCAAAGAGACTCAAGATGATAAAAAGATTTAGGGTTTTAGAATTTTTCAGAAAATCGGGTGCTAATCCTGCTTGGATGGTTTTGGACGCAATACCCGTTATTCCCCCAGATTTAAGGCCAATGGTTCAGTTAGATGGCGGTAGATTTGCTACTTCGGATTTAAACGATCTATATAGAAGAGTAATTAACAGAAACAATAGATTAAAAAAGCTATGCGATATGGGTGCTCCGGAAATTATTATTCGAAATGAAAAAAGAATGCTTCAAGAAGCAGTGGATGCGCTCTTTGACAATGAGAGAAGGCTTAAACCAGTAACAGGAACTCATGATAGGCCTCTTAGATCTCTTTCTGATATTATAGAGGGAAAACAGGGACGTTTTAGGCAAAATTTATTAGGGAAAAGAGTTGACTATTCAGGACGTTCTGTTATTGTTGTCGGGCCAACACTAAAATTGCACCAGTGTGGTTTACCTAAAGAAATGGCTTTAGAGCTTTTTAAACCTTTTGTAATTCATGAACTCATTAAGAGGGGCTTAACGGGAAATGTAAAAGGAGCAAAGAGAAAAATAGAACGAGGTGAAAATGTTATATGGGATATCCTAGCTGAGGTTATACAAGGGCATCCTGTTTTTTTGAATCGTGCTCCTACACTTCATAGATTGGGCATTCAAGCATTTGAACCAGTTTTGATAGAGGGTAAAGCCATACAACTTCATCCCTTAGTTTGTACGGCTTTTAATGCAGACTTTGATGGAGACCAAATGGCTGTTCATGTTCCATTATCTCTTGAGGCTCAAGCTGAGGCAAGGGTATTGATGCTTTCAAGCCATAATCTATTATCTCCTGCTAATGGGCAACCATTAGTTACTCCTTCACAAGATATGGTTTTAGGTCTTCATTATTTAACAAGTTTTGAGAAGAATCCAACTTTTAGAACTGAAGAGGATGCGTTGGATGCTTACAAAAGAGGAGAAATTGATGAAACTAGAAAAATAGACGTTTATTGTGAAAGAGTTAATGGCTACCTAACAACTTGTATTAAAAAAATAAGATCTGGGCAGCCATTCTTATTTTTTATAGACAAAAATGATGCTATTACTAGGTATCAAATGGATAGTGTAAGCTCATCATTTGATTTTAAGCTTAGTATTATTGACAGGATTGCTTTGAAAATAAATAATGAATTTTTGTCAACTAGCGTAGGCCAAATATTATTTAATGAGATTTTGCCAAGTGAGTGGCCTTATTATAGAGAACCGCTTACAAAGAAAAGAATTGGGAAGATAGTAAGGCAGTGTTATGAAGATTTTGGTCTTACAAGGACAGTAAAACTGGTAGATGATTTAAAGGACATGGGTTTTAAATATGCAAAGGAATCAGGAATATCAATATCTATTGATGACCTTGTGGTCCCACCGGAAAAGAAGGAAATTATAAAGAAAGCAGAAGATGAAATTAGAAAGTTCGACGAATTTGTTTCTGAGGGAACTATGACTCAAGAAGAAAAGGATGCAAAGGTGAGAGAAAAGTGGAATATGGTAACTGATGAAGTCAAGGATAGAATGAATACCAGTATGGGTGAAAGAAATCCTGTATTTATGATGGCAAATTCAGGTGCTAGAGGCAATATTGATCAGGTAAGACAACTTGCTGCAATGAGAGGGCTTATGTCAGATCCGCATGGAAGGATTATTCCTATCCCGATAAAAGCAAACCTTAAAGAAGGAATGAACATGATGGAATATTTTATTTCAACATATGGAGCAAGAAAGGGTTTGGTTGACACTGCATTGAGAACTTCTAACTCTGGGTATCTTACCAGAAGACTGGTTGATGTTGCTCAAGAAATAATTGTAAGAGAAGAAGATTGCGGCAGCGAGGAGAGTCTAATAGTAACAGATATATATGATGGTACTAAGGTAGTATTAGAACTAAAAGAAAGAATAATTGGTAGATTTAGTGCTGAAGATATTTATGATGTTGATGGGAAAATAATAGTTAAAAGAAATGAACTGATAACTCCCCCTGTAGCTGATAAGATAGTTGATGCAGGAATAAAGGAGGTAGCTGTAAGGTCTCCTTTAACTTGTAAAACCCCCCATGGCGTGTGTCAAAAGTGTTATGGCTGGAGTATGGCTACTAGGGAAGTTGTAGAACTGGGAGAAGCTGTAGGTATTATTGCTGCTCAATCTATAGGAGAGCCAGGCACTCAGCTTACTATGAGAACTTTCCATACTGGTGGAGTAGCCCTTCATAGAAGTAAACACATTGAGAGATCAAAGATTAGTGGTTTAGTAAAGTTTGATTCTATTAAAACATTTACTTTTTTGAATGATAATATCGAGAATACCATAGCTATTTCTGAAGGTAATATTATTATAAAAGGTGAAACAACTGATAAAGTTTTTGTGAATAGAGGGATGCTATTGCACGTTAAAGATGGATCCCTTGTAAAAGAGAATGATCTTTTGATTGAAGAAGATGAAGACAATGAATATCTTATAGGAGAAAAAGGTAACACGGTTTACTATACGATGCCTATTGAAGAAAGAATTATTTCTGAAAATAATGTAATAACAATTGCTTCTCAAAACGGCGAAGTCTTGTTTACCAGGGAAAAACCAGTAATAATAAAAGTCAATGCCAACCTTGATTTGAAAGTTAAAGACAGGGAAAAGGTAGTACCAGGTAAGGAGATTGCTGAAGGTATTACAAGTCCAGTTTTGGGTATGGTGATTATTCCAAAAATCGAACCAGTTTTGGATTCTGAAACTGGCGAGATGGTTACTCACGTATATATTTATCAGGGAGATTTTGCTTCGTGTAATAAAAATTCAAGACTATTTGTAAAAGATTCAACCAAATTAAGTGCTACTACATTGGTTGCTATTTCACCAAAATCAAAGGAAAGTGCAGTTAAAACAAAGGATATTATTCAAGGTTTACCGAGAGTTGAGGAACTTTTTGAGGCTAGAAAACCAAAAAATGCTGCAATACTTTCTGAGATAGACGGAATAGTTCATATTATTGCCAATAGTGATACGGACCCAATTAAAATCATTATAGAGGGTTTAGATGAGACAAAAGAGATTGTTGTTCCTGCGAGTACGCAACTTCAAGTATCAGACGGTGCCTTTGTCAAAAAGGGAGACCCGCTTACAGAAGGTCAATTTTATCCTCAAGATATACTTAGAACAAAAGGCATTGACGCTGTGAAGCAGTATATAGTAAATGAAATACAAAAAGTATATAGGGATCAAAGCGTCTCAATTCATGATAAACACATTGAAATTATAGTTAGACAAATGACTAAAAGGGTAAAGATTAAAAATGATGGTGATTCTGATTGGTTGCCAGGAGAGTATGTTGATAGAGGTGAATTTGAGGAAGTTGTTAAGGAACTGACTTTACAGGGGAAAACTCCTCCAGAGGCTGAGGATGCAGTACTTGGAATTACTAAGTCATCTTTGAACACCTCATCATTTATTGCTGCTGCCTCTTTCCAGGAGACTACTAGAATTTTGACCGAAGCATCTATTAGAGGTAAAGTAGATTATCTAAGAGGTTTAAAAGAAAATGTTGTAATAGGCAGGTTGATTCCGGCAGGGACTGGGTTTGATTTGTATGAGAAATATGATTATATTAAAGTAAGTGATAAATAATTTTAATGAAATCTAGTATTTTTAATTATATAATTCTGCCATAATAGAGTATACAATTTTGGGAGGTTTGTATGTACGGACAAAGAGGAAATAAATTGAAGGAAATTTTAATGAAATCCATCTTCTTTTTTGTAGCAGCATGCCTTGGAGGAATATTGGTACTTGGTGCAATATGGGCATTTCCTGCGTTTAGGCCGCCTGTAAAAGTTACACCTTCAACAGCAGTAGCAGCTATGGATATTTCAGTAGATTCTCCTATTGTTGAGGCAGTTAAAAAGGTTATGCCAAGTGTAGTTCAGATAAATACCTTAATGTATGTAAAAAATCCTATATCTGACTTTTTTGGAATTCCAATGAAACCAATTCCAGAAGAAGGGCTTGGTTCGGGAGTTATTATTAGAAGTGATGGCTTAATTCTTACCAACAATCATGTAATTGCAAATGCTACTAAGGTCAAGGTAACTCTTTCTGACGGAAGGAAGTTTGATGGGGAAGTTATTGGGGCAGATCCTGTTACAGATTTGGCAGTAGTTAAGGTAAATGCTACCGGTCTCCCTGCGGCAGAACTCGGTTCTTCTTCAAATCTTCAATTAGGAGAATGGGCTATTGCAATTGGTAATCCATATGGCTTTTCTGGTACAGTAACTCTGGGGATTGTTAGTGCTCTTGATAGGAGGGTTCAAACTTCTGCGTATAGTGCTGGTCCATTTATTCAAACAGATGCTGCAATAAATCCTGGAAATTCTGGTGGCCCTTTGGTAGATATTAATGGTAAAGTGATAGGTATCAATACTGCTATAATACCTTATGCACAGGGCATAGGATTTGCAATCCCAATTGACACCGCAAAAAACATTTTGAATCAATTGATAACCAATCATGAAGTTGTGCATCCCTATCTTGGCATTGATATGTTACCTGTGGATCAGTATCAGCTTAGTCAGATGGGAATTAAACAAAATGCAGCTGTATATGTTGCAAAAGTTTTGCCTGGATCTCCTGCAGAGCATGCGGGAATTTTGCCTGGTGATATAATTTTGAAAATCGATAATAAAGAAGTAGATATTTATACCTTACCTAATATAATACTTTCACATAATGTGGGAGACGTTATAAAAGTGACTATTTTTAGATCTGGAAAAATCTTAACTATACCTGTTACTCTTGAACCTAGACCTGCAAATATGAAATATTAGTAAAAATTGTTTATCTCTTTCTTTTTTGAACCTAAAATTTTAAAGATAGTGTAAGCTCTTTTTCTAACAGACTAAGCGATGAGAGTGTTACATCTTTTAAACGAGGGTGAGCTTAGTTGGCAGAAAACTTTTGCAAACTTTGTATCTGGATTGTGTAAGTACGGAATAGAAAATTTTATAGCTATGCCAAATGTTGGCTATACTTATGATTTTCTAACTAATTATAAAATTGGGCTGGCTACAAGGCCAGCCTTTAATATTATTCCTATTAAATTTAAAGGATTTTTCGATCCGTTCTCATATTTTAAACTTGTCAATATTATTAAGGACCAAAAGATTAATATTATTCATTCTCAATTATCTAGGCCAGCACTTTATGCTGGGCTAGCGAAAAAGCTGACTGGGGTTAAAGTTGTTTCCAGTGCTCAAAAAATTAGTTCTATAAAATATTTTTTTAATTCGGATATCGTAGTTGCGTGTTCTAAATCTGTTGAAGAAGATTTGGTAAAAAGAGGTTTTTCTGGTAAAATTTCTCAAATTTATAATGGGATTAACTTTGATGAATACTATACTAAAAGAATTGAAAAAGAACAAGCTAAAGCAAGACTTGGTATCAACCCTGAAACTATCTGTGTAGGAATTGTAGCAAGGTTAACAAAAATGAAGGGACACAGCCTTCTTTTTGAATCCTTTAAAAAAGTTAAAGAAGATTTTAAGGGTAGAGCTATATCTCTTGTGGTGGTAGGAGATGGTGAGTTATTTGCTGAGCTTAAATCTTTAGCAAGAGAACTTGCAATAGAAAAGGATGTCCTCTTTCTTGGTAGAAGGGATGATCTAGTTGAGTTGTTGTGTGCTTTTGATCTCTACATTTCTTCTTCAATAGGAAAAGAAGGATTGCCTACAATTTTAATAGAGGCACTTTTGATGGAAGTGCCTGTAATTGCTACTGATATAGCGGGAACAAAAGAAATAATTATTGATAATAAAACAGGTTTTTTGGTAAAACCTGATTCTGAGTCAATTTATGCTTCTATGAAAGATTTTTTTATTAGGTTTTATAATAAAGATGAAAGTATAACTAAG
>NZ_JBRCUV010000056.1:0-50766 GCF_053498235.1 Thermodesulfobium sp. | reverse complement strand
CTATATATGTTAAAGGGATGGTTGCTCCCTTTGTCAATTATGAGGAAACAAGGGTATTTCGAATAGATTATTTTTGAGGAATGTCGTTTGCTTGACATTTAAAAGATTTTTGCTATATTAAAATAACATTAGAAATTTATTAGAAATTGTGCCCTAAATGAATTAGGGAAGATTTACCTTAAATAATTAAATTTAGTATTAAAGCCATGAAGGCTTTTAGTCTTCATGGCTTATTTTTTTAAAGGGAGGTAGATGATATTTGTTTATTGTAGTGGCTTTTTTGTTTTTTATGTTTTTTTATTCAGATCTGGCTGAAATTGGATTTTGCAATGACAGCTCTCAGTTTCAAGAAATTGTAGTATACGCTAACAAGGAGAAAGAGAAAAATGCTGATGTGGTGAACGTATTCAAGGTAAATCCGGCTATGAGCTTCTCTATTACTGACTATCTTAAAGATATGGCAGGAGTTGAGATCTCAGAAAAATCTCTCTTGGGGGATACTGGCGATGTGGTTAAAATCAGGGGATTTGGTAATAGTAGAATGAAGGTTTTCGAGAATGGAAGGGACATTAATGCTACAGGGGTATATGGAGGCTTTTATGTAGACTGGAGTACTATACCTCCCATAAACGTTGACTCTATAAAGGTCATAAAGAGCGGCGTGGATGCAAAGCTGGGGGTTCTAGGCGGTGCAGTGGAAATCAAGAATAGAGTCCCAACAGGCACACCTATAACAGAATTTTTTGGTTCATATGGCACAAGAGACACTCAAAACTACAGATTTTATTATGAGAACAAGATAAAAAATATCCCATTTAATATATCTATAGATCATCTCTCTTCCGATCCATTTTTAAGAAATAACGATTTTCTTTCAAACTCATTTAACCTTTCCACGGTAATTCCAAACGTATTCGAGGGCAAAATTGGGGCTTCAGTTTATTATACAAAGCTAAAAAGAGGACTCATAGTGAACAACAGAAAATCAAATGACCCTCAAAATCCAGGGTGGAACGTGCCAATAGATCCATTATATCCTACTTCGCTTGGAGAATTTATGGCTCCTGGTGGAGGACCTACACACACGCCTGTAATGGGCGCCTACTGGCAAAAGGAGAAGGCTCTTCTGGATCTGTCGTATGAGCGAGAGATATTTGGCTGGCAAGCTAAAGTAGCAGGCTTTACAAATAGAGAAGATAGATACGAGGTAAACCCCGGGCTTCTAGTAAGGGATCTAAAGCCAGACAAGACCGATGGTTTTTATATGGACTTTAGTAGGGATATTTTTAAGCATCACGTAAGATTTGGATATTATTTTAAAAATCAGGGTTCTGGCGATACCTTTATAATCTATGAAAAGACAAATCCTGTGACCGTTGACCAAAATAGTCCATCGAGTCAGAAGATAATTTACAATTCAGCGTATCTTGATGATAGATTTAAGATATCAAAGAAATCATCGCTTTATATGGGTATAAGGTATGATAGCTTTCATGCAGAGGGTGCACCTATATTGCAGGATGGAAGAGGGATCAACGTCCAGGGCATATCGCTAACTGGTGATGCAATTACGCCAAGGGTGAGCCTAGATTATGAATTGGACAAAGATACGACTGCAACTTTATCAGTTTTCAAATCTGCGAGGATGCCCACCAATCCTGAATACTACTGGTGGCTTACGGGTTATAGTGGAGCAAAGCTCGCCAACGGTAGCCCTGCTCCCGGATATAGGCCAGTAAATTATCTTTTAAAGCCAGAAAAGGAAGATGCAATTGAAGCTAATCTTAAAGGAAAAAGATTTGGTATAGATTATTCGCTTAACGCTTATTATTATTCTATTCACGACTATATTATGTTTAGAATCGATCCAAATCCTACAAATAGGGTAGCCTACAACGTGGATGAGGTAAATATGTATGGGCTTGAATCAACCTTCAAGAAGAGAATAAAGGGAATAGACACTGTACTTACATATACTTACCAAAAAAGCACAAAGGTCAATGACGCGCTTGATACTATGCACCTCTTGAACGGGCTTGATTACTTTCCAAGAAATATGGCAAATCTAACTTTTGAGAAAAAGTTTGACAACGGACTTGTTTTAAATTTTGACAATCACTACGTATCAAAGCAAAATTTGCTGTATGCACCAAATAGCAGTAAGTTAGAACTTGTTTCCATAAAGCCACATTACACGGCAGATCTGGGTGTATCGTATCTTTTGCCAAAGCACGACCTAAGAATGGATCTAATGTTTTATAACATCTTTAACAAAAAGTATCAAGAGGTATTTGGATATCCTATGCCTGGAAGAAGTGTATTTGGATCTCTTACTTTAACTTTTTAATATTTAGTAACTTAGCCCCCTGTACTTTTTAAGTTCGGGGGCTAAAAATTATGTGAATTAAAATTCTTTATATTCTACATATGGCTTTATATCCAGAATAGGAGTGCCATCTAACATATCGAGTCTTCTAACCTTTATTACATTTTCTGATTTTTCTAAGACTTCAAGAACAGAAAGCCCTATTGGGTTTGGCCTATACGGTGAACATATACTAAACACACCTTTTTCTGCATCTATATGAGGTGGTTTTTGTGTGAGTTTTTCTTGAGAAAATGGTGGTGATTTGTGAAAACAAAAGATTACGCATATCTTTTCTTTTGCTTTTATATCCTTTATTCCATCCTTATATTGCGAATCGATGACCAATTCGCCCTCGATATCTGAAACGCTCCAGTGTCTAGGTACGCTTACAGACTTATTTCTTACGTATCCAATTGGTTTAAATATAAATTCAGTTTTGTTTTCCATTTTTTTCTCCCTTATATATTTTTTTAAAATTGTACGCCTCTTTTTAAAAATAAAGATTAATCTTCTAACACGAATCTAATTGGAAGTATTGCCCTTGACTTAACAAATACTCCGTTTTCCACTGCAGCCCTAAAGGTTGATTCTCTTACAGCCTTTATCGCAGCCTGAGCAAAATTCTCATTTGTGCTACTTAAAACCCTGACGCTTATAAGATGACCATCTTCATCGATTACCAGTTCTAATACTACCTTGCCCTCAATGCCCAACCTTTTCTCGCGGGCAGGATATTCTGGTATTATCCTTTTTATAAATTTTGGACCATCTGATGAACCGAAAGATTTAGAATATATGCTATTATTGTTGATTCTTTGAACGGCTCCATCTTTGCCATTATCTTTCCTCTCACTATTTAAAGAATCATTTGTGTTAACTTGATTTGAGATATTTACAGGCGTAGCCTGAGTAAGGGATAAATTAGTTGTGCTTATTGTTTGTGTTTGAATGGGGCTACTATCAGGAGTTTGTTCTTGAATATTTTTCTCTGAAGTTTTGCTACTGTTGTCGTCATTCATCTTTTTGTCTAATTTCTGATTTTCTTGAAGGGAATTTAGGCTCATTATAAATATTGGTTCGCTCTTTATAACATTGGTCGCCCCTAAAAGAAAAACAGCGCCAAAGAGAATTGAGTGAAACACGATAGATACTAGAAAGCTTAGTGAAAACCTTCTACTCAAATCCTGTCATCCTTTAGCGTTTCTATGTTGTATCTTTCTATGCCGGCAGCTCTACACGCATCGATAGCCCTTACAACGAAGTCAAATTGGGTATTCTTATCTGCGCGAATTTTTATTATTATATTTGGGTTGTCTGATTTGAGAGTCTTAAGCGTTTCTGTAATAAGCTTCGGATCAGTTTTATTCTCATTGATAAACATTGTGCCATCACTTTTTATGGTAAGCGGGATGTCTTTTATTTCTTGTTTTATGACAGCAGTTTTGGCATTTGGCAAATCAATTGGAATAGCCCCCTGAGCAATCAACGTAGCAGTAACTAAGAATATTATAAGTATAACTAAAACTACGTCTACTAATGGAACAATGTTTATTTCTGCTATTTCGTCATCATGGTTTGGATTGTGCATCGAGGTGCTCCTCGTATATATAGTTTAAATCTCTTGCTTTTCTGACAAAGTAGTTGTATGCAATCACGCACGGGACAGCCACAAAAAGTCCAAGTGCAGTGGAGCTAAGTGCTTCTGCAATGCCGTTCATAACCACTCTTACTCCAAAATCCGAAGAAATAGCCAGATCGTGGAATGCCTTCATAATCCCGAGCACTGTGCCAAATAGACCGATAAATGGCGCATTGCTGCCAACAGTCGCAAAAAAGCCAAGTCTTTTGTTAAGAGTTGACCTTAAATCTGAAGGGGAGTAATTGAAGAGATCTTCCTCAATTTTTCTCATAAGAAAAATTTTTTCAACAATAAATGCAACAGATATTACGCTTAGCACTATTAAAAGTGCCAAAACAGGATCTCCCCCAACCATTGCAAGATTTAATATTAACTTTGCCAATTTATCCCTCCTACTAATAATTTCCTCCTAAAAAAATAAGCCATAAAAACATGTGCAATCTTTGCACAAGCCTTCATGGCTTTATCCTAAAACTCTAATTCTAGTATTCTATCAAATCAGATCTAAAAGTCAAATAATTTATAGTATGTAACACCACTGCTAGAGTAGCTTTCCCTTATAGTAAGCCAAGCACCCTGCTTGGTAGCTGTAAAAGCAAAAAAATGCACGAGCAAGATGCTCGTGTTACTATATTCCGCGAGCAAGGATGCTCGCGGTACTATAAGAGCTCAAAGAATTATAAATTATAAATTATATTGTCAAAATTAAAAATTTATTGTATATTAATAAAAAAATTAAAGAGTTGAACTCTTTTTGCAAGGCCATGAAGGCTACTATAAGCGCAACTTTCGCGTACTAAGCTTTCGTGGCCTATTTTTATTGAGGGAGGTTTAATATGCCAAAAATTTTAATTTGCGGGAGAGGTGGATGTGGAAAGAGCACTCTCACAACAATAGCTGCAAATACGCTTTCAAAAAGGGGTGAGGTTTTTGTTCTGGATGCTGATGAGTCAAACCTTTGTCTTACTAATATGCTTGGTTTAAACTCTGAAAAAACATTGATGGAATATCTTGGAGGAAAGGCTGAGATAAAAAAGGCTCTTTTATCTTTTTTAAAATCAGAGGGCAAAGAAAAGACTCCTATGTTTACATCGAACCTCACCTTTGAAGAACTGAAAGGTTTCTCTTCATGGAGGGACAACATAGGTTTTATCCGAACTGGTAAGATTGAACATGGAATGGAGGGCTGTGCGTGTCCAATGGGGGCAGTAACGAGAGAATTTTTGAAAAGATTAGAAGTTAAAGACAATCAATACGTTTTGGTGGATACAGAGGCTGGAATAGAACACTTTGGCAGAGGAGTGCACGAGGCTATAGATTTAGTATGGCTTGTGATAGAGCCATCCTTTGAGTCAGTCTCTCTTTGTGAGAAAACTATAGGCTTGATTTCAGAGGGAAAACATACCAAGCCATATAAAGTTATATTGAACAAGGTTAGTGAAGATAGCAAATTAGAACTTGAGAGGCTACTTGCTGAAAAGAAAATCAAAGTAGATGGATTCTTGCCATTTAAGAGTGAGATCTCAAAGGCAAATCTCATAGGAGAAAGGCTAACTATTGAAGATTCAAATCTTATAAATTCAATCTTGTAATGAAGTTTCTAAAGATATTTTTTTAATAACTGTGCTATCTTTTCTTTCAGGTTGTGACAGGTTAGCCCAGAAAGATAATTCTAATTTAACCGTAACTGATGCTCTTGGAAGAAAGGTTGTTTTGAAAGAAAAGCCAGTAAAAAAGGTTGTGGCAATAGGTCCTGGTGCCCTAAGACTTGTATGCTATATGGGGCTTGCAAACTCAGTTGTAGGGGTAGAGGATTCTGAAAAGGAATGGGATGTTATTTCAAGGCCATATATCCTTGCATATCCCCAGTTAAAGGATTTGCCTGGGATAGGTCAAGGTGGCCCTCGACCAAGTCCCAATCTTGAAAGCATCATAGCTCTTAAACCAGATGTAATATTTGCTGCATATCTAACTAAAGATCAAGCTGATGCAATTCAGTCAAAGACAAATATACCAGTAATATTGCTTAGCTATGGTCAATTCGCCAGTTTTGATATGAACGAGATATTTAATTCTTTAAGGGTTATAGGTGAGGTTTCAGGGAGGTCTGATAGAGCAAATCAACTAATTTCGTACATACAAGGTATAGAAGAAGACCTAAACAATAGAACTAAGGATATTTTGCCCGATAAGAAGCCGAGCGTTTATGTTGGGGCACTTGGTATGGCTGGCGTTCACGGAATTGAGAGCACTCAGGCAAAATATTTGCCCTTTACTCTAATTAACGCAAAAAACGTCGCTGATGAAATAAAGAGTTCGGGCAGCCTGATGCTGGACAAAGAATATCTAATAAAGTTAAACCCTGACATTATATTCCTTGATGAAGGGGGGTTAGCCCTAGTAAAAGAAGACTATAAAAAGAACAGGGCTTTTTACGATAAATTAAGGGCATTCAAGGACAATGAAGTTTATGGACAGTTACCTTTTAACTACTATACTACAAATATAGAGATAGCCTTAATAGATACCTACTTTGCTGGAAAGGTTATCTATCCTGAAAGATTTTCTGATATCGATATTAGTAATAAGGCAGATGAAATATTTAAAGAATTTTTGGGAAAACCGATGTTTAACGTGATTACAAAAAGTTATCCTGGATTTACAAGGGTAGTTTTTTAAATTTTATGGATAAAAGTGATATTTTAAAGAATTACAGAAGTTATTATAAGAAAAAACTCTTCATTGTAGTGTTGCTTTTTTTTATATCTTTGCTTTTTATAATATTTTCTGCAAAAATTGGCACGTTTAGCTTGAGTTTTTCAGATATAATATTATCTTTATTTAATCCAAGCTCAAGGGAAGGCACAGTATTGTTTAATGTGCGATTTCCCAGAATAGCCTCATCTTTTATAGCGGGATTTGGTCTTGCTATAGCAGGCTGCATTATGCAAAACGTTTTGAGAAATCCGCTTGCATCCCCCTTTACATTGGGCGTTTCTCAGGGGGCAGCATTTGGAGCTTGTGTGGGAATAGTACTGTTAGGGCAGGGTTCTCTTGGATCAAACATTATTATTAACAACCCGTATTTCGTTACTGCTTGTGCTTTCTTTGGGTCGCTCATATCTACATTTACAATAATTTTTCTTGCAAGGTTCAAGGGTTTTAGTCCTGAGTCTATAGTTCTTTCGGGTGTAGCTCTTGGGGCGCTCTTTTCTGCCATGATCATAATGCTTCAATACTTTTCAAATGAAGTTGCCGTTACCAGTATGGTGTTTTGGACATTTGGCGATGTTGGCCGCGCTTACTGGAATGAAATCCTGATAATGGCTATTGTAGTAGCCCTTTCTTTTGTATACTTTCTTCTCAACAGTCTAAACTATAATGCTATGCAAATAGGCGATGAGAGCGCCAGGAGTTTGGGTATAAATGTTGATAGAATAAGATTCGTGTCAATGATAGTTTCTTCTCTTATAGCCGCAGTAATAGTTTCGTTCTTGGGTATAATAGGTTTTGTTGGATTAGTAGCACCTCAAGCAATGAGGAAGATAATTGACTTTGATCACAAATTTATCTTACCAGCCAGTGCTTTGTCGGGGGCAATTTTACTAATAATAGCTGATGTTGTCAGCAGAACAATTTTTTCTCCTGTAATCTTGCCAATTGGGGCTGTAACTTCTTTTTTGGGAGCTCCCTTTTTTATCTACATTCTATATTTAAGAGGAAAAATGAAATAGTGTTTATTCAGATTAATGGCATAAGCTTTTCGTATAATAGCGTTGACGTATTAAAGGACGTAAATTTTCATATAGATAAGGGCGATCTTATAGCTATTCTTGGTAACAACGGAGTGGGTAAGTCTACTTTGTTAAAGTGTATTAATAGGATTCTTAAGCCAAAATTCGGAACAATATTGATCGAGGGGCAAGATACTAAAAAATTAGGTTCTGAAATTGCAAAAAAGGTTTCTTATGTTTCCCAGAGAAATCAAGCTACCAGGCTTACAGTTTTTGATGCGGTTTTACTTGGGAGAAAGCCATACGTTAAATGGGACATATCGAAAAGAGATCTCGAAATTACAAAATGTGTCATAGAAATGTTTTCTTTACAAGAGATTGCTATGAGATTCGTAGACGAATTAAGCGGCGGTGAGCTTCAAAAGGTGATAGTTGCAAGGGCACTGGTTCAGGAGCCCTCATTAATTCTTCTGGATGAGCCAACAAACAACCTTGACATAAAAAGTCAGATTGAAGTTATGAATATTGTCAAACAAATTGTTCAAAGTAATGAGATTTCATGTCTTATGGCTATTCATGATATAAACCTTGCACTAAGATTTATAGATAAGTTTATTTTAATGAAAGATGGGAAAATATTTTCATCAGGGGGTTTAGAAATTATAACCGAAGAAAACTTTAGTGAGACCTTTGGGGTTAATATAAAGATTAAGCAAATAGATGGCAGGCCTTTTTTAGTATTCTAAATTTATCTGGAGGGAAGATGAACATAGTAGACTTTTTCGATAGGTTATCTGATGAGTGGGATAGTATATTTTCAAGAGGAGATATAGATGTTTTAGAGGGTGGGCTAAACCTTATTAACTGGAATTCGTTTACCAGGGTGCTTGAAGTTGGATGCGCTACCGGCATAGAAACAGGTTTTATCCTCAAGAGGTTAAAACATAACGCTCAGCTATATGCAATTGATATATCTTCAAAGATGATTGAAAAAGCTATTGAGAGGATAGATGATCCGAGATTCTCAGCTAATATAATAAATTTTTTTGATGTAGATGGCGTTTTTGATCTTATTCTTATGATAAATGTTTTGCCTCATTTGGGAAACCTTGAAGATGTGTTTAAGAAGTCATCAAGTTTATTGGATAGGCAAGGTGAGCTCTTGATATTGCACAATTCTTCAAGAGAGCACATAAATAGAGTTCATTCTAAGAAGGAAGAGGTAAAAGATCACGTGCTACTCAGTGTTGAGATAGTTCAAGCTATAGCAAGCAGTAAAGGATTTTCAATACTGCACACAAAGGACGATGATAAAGGATATATTCTTCATTTACAAAAATTTACTCAAGAAATTTCCTGATAGCTGATGCCACTTCTGATGGTATTTGGTAAATGAGTGCATGACCTGCACCTTTGAATATTATTAGTTTTGAATTTGGCAAAAGTTTGTGAAGTATTACAGCATTTTCGGGTGGGACTACTAGATCTTGATCGGATGAGAGTATAAGAGTTTTAAAATCTTTGCCCTTTAACTCTTCCTGGTTAGTATTGCTAAGATACCAGGAAAATATAATTTGTTTTTCGTAATTAAAAACTCTTGGGGTAATATCTGGCGATGACCTCTGATAGATAAGCGCCATCTTGATTTTGTAATTGTCAATTTCATTTGTAGGGAAAAGCACCTTCATGATCCTTTCTCCTTGTTTTTCTAAGTCTGGTAATGGATTAAAAAGTGCATCTACTACGTAATCTTGAGGCTTTATGGCGCTTGTTCCTCCTGCATCAGTGCTAATCAATATAAGAGAATCAACCATATCAGGGTACATATTTGCAAATTGTTGAGCTACAAATCCACCCATTGAGTAACCAAGAATGTTTGCACTCTTTATTTTCTCATTCTTCAATACATTCTTTACGGCTTTTGCCAATTCGCTTATATCTGGATCCTTGTTTGAGAGAAACTTGGATTGTCCAATGCCCGGATAATCTATAAAAATTAACCTGAAATCTTTTAATAGATCCATAATAAATGAATCGTCCCAACTGTTCATGCTGCTTGAAAAAGGCTCTAACATTACAATGGTCTTTTTATTTTTTTCACCTAAAACCTTGTATGCTATCATCGAAGATTCTGTATTTGTATATCTTGTATATGTATTGTTTAACAGATCGTAAAACTCCTGGTTTGCATAGGCGCTTTTTGATATCAAAATAAATATTATTAGAAAAATTGAAACCATCAATCGCTTCATGTGTTTCCTCCTGAATCGTATAAGATTAAATAATTTACAATATTTGATTCTAGCACTTCTTATATAGCACGATCAAATTTATGCAAATCTGTTAAAATATTAGCATATAAAATTTATAAGGGGTGGATATTTATGAGAGCAAAATTCTTTATTGTAATATGTCTTGCAATAATGTTTTCTTTTTCAAAAGTAAATTCTGCTCTTGCTACTAACTGGCTTTATGTGGGGACTTTGACACTTTCGTCAGGAGAGATTAGGAAAGATTATGTGGATGCTGACAGTGTGGTTTACGACAAAAATGACCATACTATGAAATTCTGGGTACTTAGTGAAATCCACTTTGGCAAAGACATTATTAAGGGTTTGAAAAGATATTCTACTAATATAAATGATGCCTTGCGACCAACCAAGGTGTTGGAATACAAAGCGTTTTCTGATAACAACAATTTGATAATGGAAGACAAAAATCCTTCAACTATTATTGATTATCCAGAGGATGTCTCTCTCCTTGGAAGGGCTATTGACATTGCTGAAGATTATATTAAAAAATAAAGATTAATCTCACTCTTCCTTTATGTTAACGCAGATAGACAGTTCGTCGAGCTGTTTTTTATCCACCTGTGACGGTGCATCGGTAAGTAGACATGTCCCGCTCTGGGTCTTTGGGAAGGCTATTACATCTCTGAGAGACTTTGCGCCAGTAAAGAGCATTGTTATTCTGTCAAGTCCGAGAGCAATTCCTCCGTGTGGTGGGGCGCCGTATTCAAGTGCTTCTAAAAGAAAGCCAAATTTTACTTGAGCCTCTTCTGGCGAAATATTAAGAAGTTTAAATATCTTGCTCTGTAAATTAGTATTGTTTATTCTAATACTTCCGCCACCTAACTCGTTTCCATTTAGGACTATATCGTATGCAAGGGAGCGAACAGAAAGCGGATCTGTGTCTAACTTCTCTAGATCTTCTGGATGCGGAGCGGTAAATGGATGGTGAACAGAGTTGAGTCTTTTTTCTTTCTCATCGTATTCAAATAACGGGAAATCTACTATCCATACATATTTGAATTCATTTTCCTTGACTAGATTGAACTCATTTCCAAGAAATATCCTAAGCGAACCAAGGGATTGTAGGAGACCGTCCTTACCTGCCGCAAGAAGGATAGCATCTTTGTCATCGAGATCGAATACCTTTTTGAAAGAGTTTATCTCGTTTTCAGACAAGAATTTTGCTATTGGAGATTTTATCTCAGAGCCATCAAATAATATCCATGCAATGCCTGGTAATCCAAAGTCTTTTGCCATATTGTTTATCTTTTCAAGTATAGGTCTAGTTGGGTTGCACTGATTGTTCTTTAATGCAAAGCCTTTAATGTATCCTCCCTTTTCTATGACGCTTTTAAAGATCTTTAACTGAGTATTTTTTAAAATTTCAGTAAAATCCAAGATTTCAAGAGGATTTCTAAGATCTGGCCTATCGGTTCCAAATCTATTCATTGCTTCGGCATACTTCATAATTGGTATAGGATAGTCACATTCAATGTTGAATTTGGAATTTAATTTTCTAAAGAGATCTTCAGTAATGCCCATTATGTCAGATGGCTCAATAAATGACATCTCAACATCTACCTGAGTAAATTCTGGCTGCCTGTCAGCTCTTAGGTCCTCATCCCTAAAGCATCGAACTATCTGAAAATATCTATCAAATCCGCTTATCATTAAAATTTGTTTAAAAAGCTGGGGGGATTGTGGTAGTGCATAAAATGAACCCGGTTGAAGTCTTGATGGGACAAGGAAATCCCTAGCTCCCTCAGGAGTACTTTTAGTAAGGTAAGGGGTTTCTATTTCAAGAAAATCATTTTCTATAAAATGGTTTCTAATGATATTAGTTATCAAGTGTCTCTTTATAAGATTATCTTTTTTTTCTGATCTTCTTAGATCAAGATATCTGTACTTTAGCCCCAATTTTTCATCGTAATCTTTTTGTTCGTCTGAGATGGAAAATGGTGGCACTTTTGATTTATTTAATATTTTTATATCGTTTGCTACCAATTCAAATTCACCAGTTGAAATTTTCATATTTTCAGTGCCTGCCGGCCTTCTTCTGAGATTTCCTGTTATTTGTAATACATATTCGGATCTAATTTCTTCTGCTATCTTAAATGTATTAGTATTTTCTGTATCTACTATTACTTGTAGGATAGAATACCTATCTCTGATATCAAGAAATATTAGGTTGCCGTGATCGCGTCTTTTGTTTACCCAACCACATACTGTAATTGTCTTATTTTCAAGAGATCTATTTATTTCTTTTAAAGTATGTGTTCTATAAGCCAAAATTACACCTCTCATTATTTATAATATTTAAAAATTCAACTTTAGAAAAACTCTTCTGTTTACCGTTTTCAAGGTTTTTTATGCTAATTAGATTATCCCTTATCTCATCTGAACCTACCAACACTGCGTAGCTGCAATCTGATTTTACTGCGAGTTTCAAGGCTGATTTCAGATTTTTGTAATCGTATGGGAATAGTACGCTTATATATTTTCTTAACTCTGATGTAAGGTTTAAGGCATAGTCAAATTCTAAGCTTGTTATAGGAATCACCATAAATTTATGCTCTTTTTCAAAAGTTTTATTGGAATTTTCTAAAATAGTAACCAGTCTTTCTATTCCCGAAGCAAACCCTACACCTGGGAGGTTTTTTCCTCCTAGTTCTTCTGCTAGACCATCATATCTTCCACCGCCTAAAACTGCGTTTTGTGATCCGAGAGAAAAATTTAGGGCTTCAAATGCAGTTTTTGTATAATAATCAAGTCCTCTCACAAGGCGTGGATTGAAAATGAATTCAATTTTAGACTTCTTAAGATAATTTAGTAATTTTTCAAAGTGGGTTTTACAATCTTCACACAGGTAATCTGTGATCTTAGGGGCATTCGATGTAACAAGTTTACATTGCTCTTCTTTACAGTCCAAAACTCTCAATGGATTTTTGTACAATCTTGTTTGGCAGTTTTCGCATAGCTCGTCTACATGATCTTTGAGAAATAAAATTAGTACTTCTTTATATGCAGGTCTGCAAACCTTACACCCTACAGAGTTAAGGTGCAATTCGTATTCTATTTCTAATTCTTTTAAGATCTTTGTGGAAGAATCGATAATCTCAAAGTCGGAAATAGGATCCTGCGTGCCGACAATCTCTGCTCCAAATTGATGAAACTGCCTAAATCTGCCTGCCTGAGGCCTTTCATATCTGAACATCTGGCCTGTGTAAAAAAGTTTTACGGAGTTATTTTGGGCAAGGTTGTTTTCTATTATTGACCTTATTACGGGAGCCGTGCCCTCTGGTCTAAGAGCCAGTAGTCTATTTCCCTTGTCTTTAAATATATACATCTCTTTTTGTACTACATCCGATGTTTCACCAAGGCTTCTTGTGAAAAGTCCAGCATCTTCAAAAATTGGGGTTCTTATTTCTGAGAAACCATATAATTTCATAATTTTTTTGCCAATACTTTCTATTTTTTCGTAAATTTTGGCTTTTTTACCGAAAATATCAAAAGTTCCTTTAGGCGCTTTGTAGTTCAATATTCTCTCCTTCAATCTATAAAGAAAAATTAACATTCTATTTTAACATAATATAGAATTTCTATTTGGATAAATTACCGCTTAAAAGAACGTCCACGAGCAAGGATGCTCGTGTTACTATAAAGAACATTCACGAGCAGGATGCTCGTGATACTATAAAGAACGTCCACGAGCAAGGATGCTCGTGATACTATGGGATGCTCGCGGTACTATGAGATGCTTGTGTTACTATGGTTCTAATATATAATAGAATTTTCAAATATTTTGTTTTAGGGGTGTGCATTTGGATTCAAATCTAAACGAGGAGCAGAAAAAGGCTGTCTACTCTGATAGTAAAGCACTTTTGATAATAGCTGGAGCTGGGACAGGCAAAACCAGAGTACTAACGACGAGGGCTGCCAGACTTTTAAAAGAGAACCCAGAAGCAAGATATCTTCTTTTGACTTTTACTAAGAAAGCTGCGAAAGAGATGACCAGTAGAGTTAGGGAGCTGATTGAAGAAGATACTACAAATAGACTTTATTCTGGTACATTTCATTCTTTTTGTGCAAATATAATAAGGAGGATGGCATTAAGAGTTGGGCTGTCTAATAACTTCGTAATTATCGATGAAGCAGATGCTATGGATTTGATGAAGAAGGTTTTTGCCAAAATATACAGTAAAGAGGCGCTTGAAGCGCTTATATTTAAACCAAAGGACATCTTGGCTTTATACTCTTATGCCAGAAACAACAATCAAGATCTAAGTGAGATAATTCAAAAAAGGTATAAATACGTAAATTTTGAGGATATTAAAAAGATAATTAGTATGTATGAGACAAATAAAAAAGAAAGAAATTATTTAGATTTTGACGATTTACTGATGTACGGGCTGCTTGCGATTAAGACTCTTGACAAAAGCCCATTTGACGAGGTTTTGGTAGATGAATTTCAAGATACAAATCAAATTCAAGCCGAAATGCTTTATCAATTTTATAAATTAGGATCAAGAGTCAGTGCTGTGGGAGATGATGCACAAAGCATTTATTCTTTTAGAGGTGCATATTATGAAAATATGTTGAACTTTATTAAAAAACTTGATGCTGAAAAAATAATCCTTTCTTCAAATTATAGGTCTACTCAGTCAATTCTAGACATTGCAAATTCAGTTATTCAGTCTTCATATAGCTCTATAAAGAAAGAACTAGTTGCTAAAGTTAATTTGAAAAATAATGTAAAGCCTAAACTAATAATTGTTCCTGATGATTGGGAAGAGGCAAGATATGTGGCAAGAGAAATACAAAAGTTTAGTGAAGAGGGTTTGAAAGTAGCGGTGTTATATAGGACTGCATATATAGGCAGAAATCTTGAAAGCCAGCTTAACTCGATGGGAATAAACTATTCTTTTTATGGTGGGCAAAAGCTGACTGAGAGTGCACACGCAAAAGATTTTATGTCTTTTTTAAGAATTTTTGTAAATATTAAGGATGAAATAGCATTACTAAGAATCTTAAGAATGTTTCCTGGAATTGGCGAAAAAAAAGCTGAGAAGATTAAGGATGCAATAATAGCAGGAGGAAATCTAAAAGATTTATTGACAAAAGAAAAAAATTTGACTGAATTGTATCATTTTCTAAGTAAAATTTCAGGAATTACTGATTGGCACAATATCCTTGAAGTAATTTTTGATTTTTATAAAGACATTATGAAAAGACTTTATCCTGAAAATTATGAAGAGAGAGAGATAGATCTAGTCAAGTTTATTGATATGAGCTCTAATTATGATAATCTCTTGGAATATCTTGAAGCATTTACCCTTGATCCTGTGGAAAAATCCGAATCTAAAAGCAGCAATATAATTTTGAGTACAATTCATTCAGCAAAGGGACTTGAATTTGATGTTGTATTTATTTTGTCAGTTGTTGAAAATGTATATCCGCATTTTAAAGCTCAATCAAGTGATGAAATAGAAGAAGAAAGAAGGCTATTTTATGTGGCAATTACGCGAGCGAAGCAAAGACTTATATTTACCTTTCCTATGTATTCGAAGAAAAACAAAAGTTATTTTGCAAAAAATATAATTTCTCCCTTTTTACAAGAAAAAAATAACTATTTAGATGTTTCAATTGTGAAGTTAAATCCCAGAGAGTTTTAAACTCTCTGGGAAATTAAGATGTTATTTATTTATATCTTTCTCTCATAATTTTTGCTGCTTCAACCATATTTTTTAGGGAGGGTATAGTTTCTTCCCAACCTCTTGTTTTTAGACCACAATCTGGATTAACCCAGATAAGCCTTTTATCAATAACCCTGATGGATCGCTCTAATATTTCAAGTATTTCTGAAATGGATGGTATTCTTGGACTGTGAATGTCATAAGTGCCAAGTCCTATTCCGTGATCATATTTGAACTTTTCGAAGACTTCCAAGATGTCGCCCTTACTTCTGGAGGCTTCTATTGAAATTACATCAGAGTCCATAGCGTAAATTGCTTCTATCATTTCATTAAATTCGGAATAGCACATATGTGTATGGATTTGGGTATTCTTCTTTACATTGCTGTTGGTTAACCTAAAGGACTTTATAGCCCATTCAATATATTTCTCTCTGTTAGATTTCCTCAAGGGCAGACCTTCTCTAAATGCTGGTTCGTCAATTTGAATTATTTTAATGCCATTCTTTTCAAGATCCAAAATTTCTTCTGCAAGGGCAAGGGCTATCTGGTATGCTACTTCTTCTCTTGGAATATCCTCTCTAACAAAAGACCAGTTAAGTATTGTAACAGGGCCAGTAAGCATGCCCTTTACGGGTTTTGTTGTTAGTGATTGAGCGTATAGAATTTCGTCTAACGTCATTGGGGCATTCCTTTTTATGTCAGCGTATATTATAGGTGGTCTTACACACCTTGAGCCATAAGACTGAACCCAAGCGAATTTTGATGTAGCAAAGCCTTGAAGTTTTTCTCCAAAAAATTCTACCATATCTGTTCTTTCGAATTCCCCGTGAACGAAAACATCTAGACCGAGGTCCTCTTGTTTTTTAATAAGGTCCTGTATGAGACTTTTGATATATGCGGTGTACTCTTCTTTAGAAATTGCACCAGATTTAAACGCTGCTCTCTGGGCTCTTAATTCTTTGGTTTGTGGAAAACTACCAATGGTTGTTGTAGGAAATAAACCGAGTTTAAGCTCATTCATCTGTACCTTATATCTTTCTTCAAATGGTTCCTTCCTTATGAAGTCTTCGCTTTTTAGATTTTTAATTTTATCTCGTATCTCTTTGATAAAAAAGGTTTCCGGTGTTTTTTCCCATATTTTATGTGATTCTTCTATCTTTGAAGAAAATGTATTGTTGCCATTTAAAAATTCTTTCAAAATGTAGAGTTCCTTGAGCCTATCATTTGCAAATGCCAGTCTATTAATTAGGTCTTTAGGAAAGTTTTCTAAATTTTTGTCAGAAGAGGGAATAAACATTAGGGAACAACTTGTAGACAATATAATTCTATCTGCATTTATTTTAGTTTTTATTTTGTCTAAAAGTTTTAGAACTTTGGTTAAATCAGTTTTCCAGATATTTCTTCCATTTATTAAACCTGCCACCAATAATTTGTTTTTTGGGAAATCTGTATTTAGAATTTTGTTTAGGTTTTCATCTGATCTACAAAAATCAAGTCCAAAACCTGTAAATGGCAATTCGTAGAGCATTTCTAAATCTGGTACGCCTTCAAAATAGGTTTGCAAAATAGTTTTACACTTTAAATATGGCAAAATGTTGTAATAAAATTCTCTAAATATTTTTAATTCATCTGCTGTCAAGCCTAAAACCAAATATGGTTCGTCTATTTGAATATATTCTGCTCCTTCTTTTTCGAGTTGTTGAATGAGCTCTACATATAAAGGAGCTAATTTTAACAAAAGGTCTTTAAATCTTTTTGGGGAGTATGATTTTGATAATTTAAGAAATGTAAAACCGCCTAAGATTACGGGTTTTGTAATGATACCCGCTTCTTTAGCCCTCTTGAACGATTCTAAAACAAAGGGATAATTTAAATAAAAATTTTGTTCGTCATCAATTTCTGGCACGAGATAGTGATAGTTTGTATCGAACCACTTTGTCATTTCCATTGCTGGAGCATCTTTTGAGCCTCTTGCCATAGAAAAGTAAACTGACAAATCAAGTCCGCGTGCTTTACCAAATCTTTTTGGAATTATCCCAAACATATAAGCAGTATCTAAGACGTGATCGTACATTGACATATCGCCAACTGGTATTAAATCTATACCAAATTCCAATTGTAACCTGCATCTTGAAAGTTCAAGCTCGTAATAATTTGATAGGAATTCGTTTTCATCAATTTTATTTTGCCAAAAATTTTCTAAAAGAAACTTTAGTTCTCTTTTTTCACCAATTCTAGGGTAACCAATAACATTAGTTTTCAACAAACAACATCACTCCTTCCAAAACGGTTGATAAATATTAACATTTTTATAAGTAATTGTCTAAAATGTAAATTTAGTTTAATATATTATGTATATTTTAAGTAATGTTTTTAAACTTTTAAGGTTGATAATCTTTTAATTAAGGAGTGATAAATTATGAAGGAATTAAATGAATTAAACTTTAAAGATGAGATATCAAGCGGTGTTACTCTAATAGATTTTTGGGCTCCATGGTGTGGTCCATGCAGGATGATAGCACCTATATTAGAAGAACTTGATAAGGAATATGCAGGTAAGTTAAAAATATGTAAAGTTAATGTTGATAATGATAGAGTTCTTGCACAAAACCTTAGAATTGTGAGTATTCCTACATTGATTTTATATAAAAATGGGGAAGAGCAAAAGAGAATTGTTGGTGCAGTGGCAAAAGAAAAAATTGTGAGAGAGATTTCTCCATTTTTAGCATAACATTTTCTTTGTTTTGTGAAAATTGAATAAAAGGATTGTAGTAGGAATAAGTGGCGGTATAGATAGCTTCTATACCGCTTTCTTGTTTAAAAAATTGGGTTTTGATGTAATGTGTTTATATATTAACCTTTTCGATAATTATGAAGCTTACTCTAGGGCAAGGTTTTTAAGTGATTTATTGGGAGTAAAATTTGAATCCTTTAATGCTATAAAAATCTTTAAAGAAGAAGTTATTAATAGATCTCTTGAGATGATTATTTCTGGGTTTACTTCAAACCCCTGTGCTCTTTGTAATATGAAAGTGAAATTTAGAATTTTAGAAAGAGTAAGATCTAAATATAATTATGATTACTTCTCTACTGGTCACTATGTTAGGAGTTCTTTTAATGGTAAATTAAGAATTTTTAGAGGGATAGATGACAAAAAGGATCAAAGTTATTTTTTATCCTTAGTTCCATCAATATATCTTAAAAATGCTATGTTTGTATTAGGCAATTATACGAAAAAATATATAACAAAAATTATGCAAGAAAGATATTCCTTTTGGAAAGATATTCCTTCGAGCCAAGATCTGTGTTTTGTCAAAAAAGGTTATAAAAGTCTAATACAAGATAAATATGGAAAGAAAGCAGGTATATTTCTTTATGGAAATAGAGTAGTTGCAAATCATTGGGGTTCATATTTTTATACGATAGGTGAAAGTAGAGGGCTTGGTCACAAAGAACCCGTAAAGCTTTATGTTCAGGATTTAGATCACGAAAAGAATGTAGTGTATTTGAATACTAAAGAGTTTTGTTATAAAAACTCAATAATCGTTGACAAGCTTAATCTTTTTAATGAGCTTCCAGATAGGTGTTTAATACAAGTTAGATATCAAGCCAAACCTGTTGTATGCAATGTAAAGCTTAAGGATAAAAAGTTGTATGTAAATTTTCAAGAAAAGGTTTTTGCACCTACCAAAGGCCAAATTGCTTCATTTTATTCTTTGGATAATCAAGAATTATTAGGTGGTGGAATTATTATTGGGGTTGATTAAAAGAACTCTAAATAAGATTCTTGAACTTGATTATAAATATTCAATACTTCCAAACGGTGGTACTCTTGCTGTGGGGCTATCTGGTGGTAAAGACAGTTTAATAACTCTTTGGGCTTTAAATGAAGTTTTGAGACATAGGAAGCATAAATATAAACTTTGTGCTGTTTTGGTTGACCAAGGCTTTCCTGGGTTTAGCTACGATAAAATTAAAGAATATTTGTTTTTAAACGATATTCCATATATTGAAAAGAAGTCATTTATTTATAATTCATTGTCTAAAGCAGATTCTCCTTGTGCTATTTGTTCTCATCTTAGAAGAGGAGCTCTCGTGGATGGAGCTAAAATAATGGGAGCTACACATTTAGCTCTTGGCCATCATCTTGACGACCTACTAGAGGGAGTTATTATGACAATTGCTATGAATGGTAGACCAAATGTTCTCTTGCCAATCAAGTATTTGTCAAGAAGGGATATTTACCTAATCAGACCACTTTTGCTGGTTGAAGAAGAACATATAAAAACGCTATCCAAGAAGATTCAGGGGATAAATCCAATAGAGTCAGAATGTCCATATAGTATTAACAGTGAGAGGATAAAGATTAAAAAATGGCTCTATCAAGGCTACAATAATTGGCATGTAATGCATCAACACATGGCTTCTTGGGCAAGACTGCTTCTTGAAAAAGAAATGGAAAATCAAAGAAATATATAAATCATTTATTATTTAATAAGTGATTTTTATAGGAATATAATATTGTTTTATTAATAGTTGTATAAGTTTTGCTTGTTAATTCTAATAAATTTTGTTATAGTTTATGATAATAATGGTAACCCATGGGGTGAAAATTTTAAATAAAGGGGTGAGTGTCTATTGGATTGGTTCTCTTTTTTAGTTGGTAATGTTTTGTCTTATGTAGCAATCGTTGTATTTTTTGTGGGGGTTCCACTTCAGATTTATAGGTGGATGAGGGTGCCTGTGGTGTATCCTTTAACGGATTTCCCAGCGCCAAAGACCGCAGAGGGAGCTTTTATAAAGGTTCTTTTGGACACCTTTTTATTCCGTTCTATCCTTCTAAAAATTTATGATGCAACAGTCTACACTGGTAAGTGGACCGATTTGTGGCTAGGGGGATGGATATTTCATGTTTCTTTAGCTCTTATTATAATTGGTCATATTGTTGGTATTGGGACACTAGGTCATCAGTTCACAATTTTAGGTGTTAGTCCTGAAACAAGTTTGCATATGTCGGAATTTTTAGGGACTGTGTCAGGGATCTTTCTCAGTTTGAGCTTGATTTATCTCTTTTTAAGAAGATTTTTTAACCCCTTAGTAAGAGTTATGTCAGATGGTATTGATTATTTAATCGTTTTATTAATATTAGGAATTTCCTGTATGGGTAACTTCATGAGGTTTAGTTCTACTTATGGGGTTGAATACGATGTTGCTCAGAGATGGATAATTGGTCTTTTTACATTACATCCTGTAGCCCTTCCTGATAATCCAATTTTTACATGGCATTTGTTCCTTGTTGAAATATTGCTTATTTATTTTCCCTTTAGCAAACTTATGCACTCTTGTGGAATATTTTTTGCTCGTTGGATGATTACGAATTATGATCCCAAAAAGGTTATGGTTTTTGACTGGAGAAGCAAAGTTTGCGAGTGGAAGGGAGGTAAGTAGAATATGAATTTTGACAGAAACGTTGAAAAGGGAAGATTTCCTCAGAGATGGTGGGAAGATGAGAGATTAAAAACAGTTCAAACAATGGATAAAGGCGAGAAGCATCTTGTACCTTTTTTGGCTCCAAAAATTTATCCTCTTGAACCGCTGGACAAGCCTTTTGATGAAACCGAACTTGAGCAGCGCTTTGTGAGTGCTTTTGCTAGAGTTCTAGCACAACATAGGCAGTTAAAGGTATATATGGAGAGTTGTGTAAAGTGTGGGGCATGCGTGAATGCTTGTCATACATACCAGGGAACAGGTGAACTTAGAAATGTACCTGTTATGAGAGCAGATCTTTTGAGAAGATATTACAAGAAATACTTTACTACTCAGGGTGCTATATTAGGGCCTATTGTAGGCGCAGAAAGGGTTACCTTAGAGGGTCTTAAGGAGATGTACTATTATTTTTATCAGTGTTCACAGTGCAGAAGATGTTCATATTATTGTCCGATGGGTATTGACACAGCAGAGATTACAAGATATGGAAGGGAAATACTCATTCAGTGTGGCTTCGTTTCCCAGTTTCATTGGAGCGTTTTAACTTCTATGTGGAAGACAGGCAACCATATGGTTATTACAAAACCTGGTCTTATGGACACAGTTGAATTTCTCGAAGAAGAACTCAAAGAGGAAACTGGTGTAGATATAAAAATACCTGTTGATGATTGGGATGCCGAGCTGCTTTATAATCCTTCTTCAGCTGATTTTTTTGCTTACCCTGATACTATGATGGGTGTAGCAAAGGTAATGCATGCTGCTGGGATAAGATGGACGATTTCAAGCGATATAATAGAAACAGGAAATTTCGGGCTCTTTTTGCATGAAAATACGATGAGAATGTTAAACAAGCGTCTTATAGATCAGACTTTTAAGATGAAAAACTGTGCTGAAGTTGTTCTTGGTGAGTGCGCTCATGGATGGAGAACCTGGAAGATGATGACAAAAACTGTAAACGGCGAATGGGTTGACAAGAGATTTCATTATGTACACCTTGTTCACAAATTAATAGAATTAATAGATAATGGTGTTATTAAGGTAGATCCATCTAGATACGAGGGAATGAGGGTGACGCTTCACGACTCTTGTAACAATGCTAGGGCAGGAGGCCTTATAGAAGAGCCAAGATATGTGCTTTCAAAGATATTGCCTGAGGGATCATTTATAGAAATGACTCCAAATAGGGAGATGAACTGGTGCTGTGGCGGTGGAACAGGTATACTTTGGGATGACCCAGAAAGTATTAATTTAAGGGTTAAACTTTCGAGAAATAAAGCAGAACAATACAAAGCGGTTAACCCTGATATAGCTGTGGTAATATGCTCTATTGGTAAGGCGCATAACACCTTTATAGTCCATGATGGGTATAAAGATGAGCTCGATCACGTAAAGATTAAAGGTCTTGTTGATCTTGTGGGCGATGCTATTGTAGATTTTCCATTTCCTAAAAATAAGTATGCCAAATCATAAGTTGCTTTATATATTTTACTTTGAAAATAAATTTTGGAGGTGTTAAATTATGCCATTTATTGAGGTTAATGGTAAGCAGTTAGAAGTTGATGAGGATGGTTTCATCCAAGATCCAGAACAGTGGAATGAAGATGTAGCACGTTACCTTGCGAAGACTGAACAAGTTGAAGAACTAACAGAGGAGCACTGGAAGATAGTAAACTATTTACACGACTATTTTAAAAAATACCAGATTGCTCCAATGGTAAGGAAACTTTGTAAGGATAATGGTGTGGATCTCAAGAGAATTTATGAACTCTTTCCGACCGGCCCTGCAAAGGGTGCATGTAAGATTGCAGGATTGCCTAAACCAACAGGATGTGTTTAATACAGGGGAGGTGATAAGCTTACCCATTTTTTTAAAAAAACAAAATTTATTTCACCTTAAGGGGGTGTACTGATTAATGCCAGAATTAAGAAAAACACCAATGCTAGATCAGCTTCTTGATGGTCCTTTTCCAAGCTTTGTAAAAGAGATCAAAAAAGGTGCTGAGAAAAATGATGCTTGTAACGATCTACTTGGTCAGTTAGAGCTTTCGTATGAGGAAAAAATTACTCACTGGAAACACGGCGGAATAGTCGGTGTTACAGGGTATGGTGGAGGAGTAATCGGTCGTTATTCTGACGTACCTGATAAATTTCCAGGTTTGACCGAGTTTCACACTATGAGAATCAACCAGCCTGCGGGATGGTTTTACAAGACCGATAGGCTAAGAAAACTTCTCGATATATGGGAGAAGCGAGGTAGCGGCTTGACAAACTTCCACGGAGCAACGGGTGATATTATATTGCTCGGTACTCATACAGATCAACTGCAAGCTGTTACAGATGACCTTGCTCGTGAAGGTTGGGACCTTGGAGGTTCTGGATCAGACCTCAGAACGCCAAGCGCATGTGTAGGACCAGGCAGATGTGAGTGGGCATGTATTGATACTCTTGATATCGTGGATACTCTTACAAGGAGATATCAAAACGAGCTTCACAGGCCTATGTGGCCATATAAGTTTAAGATCAAAATTGCTGGCTGTGCAAATGATGGTGTTGCATCAAAGGCTAGAGCTGACTTCTCAATTATTGGTACCTGGAAAGACAATATCCAGATTAATAGAACAGAGGTAGTAAACTATGTAAATGCTGGATTTGACATCATTGGACAGGTAGTTGATAAGTGTCCAACGAAGTGCATTTCCTATAATCCTGTAACAAAGTCTCTTTCAATAGACAACAGCAATTGTGTAAGATGTCATAACTGCATAAATAAGATGCCAAAGGCTCTTAGACAGGGGAAAATAACCGGCGCTACCATATTGATTGGTGGTCATGCTCCAATCTTACAGTCGGCGTTTATGTCATGGGTTATTGTTCCATTTATGGAAATGAAACCTCCTTATGATGAAGTCTCTGAGCTCCTTGAGAAAATATGGGAGTGGTGGGATGAGAATGGAAAGATGAGGGAGAGAGTTGGAGAGCTTATTTACAGATTGGGTATGAGAAGCTTCTTACAGGCAACAGGCCTTCCTGCTGTTCCTCAGATGGTCTTGCATCCACGTACCAATCCATTCTACTTCTGGAGTAAAGAGGAGGTGAACCAATAATGGTTAAGACAGATTTTGGACCACCAAAATACTTGGACATGATGTCCGACCTTTGCAAGAGAAACTACGGCAAATGGAAATATCATGAAGTATTAGATACCGGTACGCTAGTTCATGTAGCAGAAAGTGGCGAAAAGCTTTATACAGTTAGAGCGGCAACACCAAGACTTATGCATGTAGATACTTTAAGAGCCTTTTGTGATCTTGCTGATAAATATTGCGGTGGATTTTTCAGATTTACCAGTAGGCATTCGATAGAATTTTTAGTTGAGGATGAAGCTAATATTGAACCTTTGAAAGCAGAGCTTCACGCAATGGGTTACACCCCAGGAGGAGTGGGCAATACCATTTCAAATATGCTTCACACTCAGGGTTGGATACACTGCCATACTCCTGCAATTGATGCTTCGGGTATAGTTAAGTCCGTTATGGATGAGGTTTTTGAGTATTATAAAGAAGCAAAGCTTCCAGCCAGACTTAGACTTGCTTTGGCATGCTGTTTGAATATGTGCGGTGCGGTCCATTGTTCAGATGTTGCAATTGTCGGAGTGCACAGAGTTCCACCAAAGGTGGATGATGAAAAGATTTCCAAGATGTGTGAGATACCAAACGTTGTAGCTGCATGTCCAACAAGGGCAATCAGACCCGAACCAGCCAAAAAATCAGTCGTTGTAAACGAAGAGAGATGTATGTATTGTGGTAACTGCTATACTATGTGTCCCGCAATGCCAATATTCGATCCCAAAAATGACGGAGCTGCAATATTTGTAGGCGGTAAAGTTTCTGATGCAAGGCATCCTGCTATGTTTTCTAAGTTGGCTGTCCCTTATATTCCTAATGAACCACCAAGATGGCCTACATTAGTTAAAACTGTAAGATTACTTATTGATGTTTACGCAAAGGATGCAAAAGAGGGAGAGCGTTACGGCGAGTGGATCAACAGGATTGGTTGGGAGAAATTCTTCAAAGTTACTGGTTTGCCATTTACAGATAAGCATATTGATGACTATATTTTCTCTGTTCCAACCTTCCGTTCAACAGCTACATTTAAGTGGTAATAAAATTGTTCCTTAATATAAAGGCGGTGAAAACAGATGGCTGCAGATCCATCGATCAAGGTTAAGATATGCGAATATCTTAAAACCGTTAAACAAGCAAAAAATAGGCAAATTGCAGAAAAGATAGGGGAAGATAAAAAGGCAGTAGATGCTGCTATTGCAGAGCTAGCTAACGAAGGAATTGTAGAATATATTTATGTTACAACCTCTTTTGTAGTTCTAAAGGATGAATATCATAACGATCCTAACTGGCATTATACGCCTAAGTAATTAATGTTTAACGTTCATACCTCCCCCTTATTTTTGGGGGAGGTATTTATTTGTTTATTTAAATTTGCTAAAATATTTATTACATAATATACTCGAAGGAGGTAATTTTCATGGTTTATGTGGTAAAAGTTGATCAAGATACCTGTAATGGAGATGGTGCATGCGCAGATAATTGCCCAAATCAGGTTTTTGACATGGTAAACGGTAAGTCTCAACCAACAAGGTCAGATGATTGTGTTGGTTGTATGACGTGTGTATCAGTTTGTCCAACTGGTGCAGTAACTGTAACTGAGCTTTAAAAATTACTATATGCGCGCAACTATATTTTTTGTTTTATAGTTGCGCGCTTTTTTATAATCGATTAAAGTTGTGATATAATACCAACTTAAGTTGTTTTCAAAAGTTTAATTTTTTGTTATAATTTCCATGCTAATGGAGAGATGGCCGAGAGGTCGAAGGCGCTCCCCTGCTAAGGGAGTAAGCGGATAAAACTGCTTCGAGGGTTCGAATCCCTCTCTCTCCGCCATATTTTTTGAGGAGGCATAAAGGTGTTGTACGTTCTAAACATTAAGGGTAAAGAGTTTCTAGTTTCTCCAGGCGATAAAGTAAAAGTACCATATATAAATGGTTTAAACCCAGGAGAGAAATTTGTTGTTGAAAATGCGCTTCTTTTTGATGAAGAGCCTGAAATTAAAACTAAAAATGTAGAAACTATAGTGGAAGGAATCGGTAAAGAGAGAACGGTAATTGCTTTTAAATATAGACCTAAAAAGGGTTATAGAAATAAAAAGGGTAATAGGCAAAGATACACTTTATTAAGAGTTTCTGGTTAAGAATTTTAAAATATAATTAATATCCTTGAATTTAAAAAGAGGTGATTTAATTGGCATCTAAAAAAGGCGGAGGAAGTTCAAGAAATGGAAGAGATAGTAACCCTCAATATCTTGGAATTAAGGTATATGGTGGTGAGATAGTTACTGCGGGTTCAATTATAGTAAGACAACGTGGGACAAAAATACGTCCAGGAAACAACGTGGGACTTGGGAAGGATTATACTATTTTTGCTAAGGTTGATGGAAAGGTTAACTTTATAAAGAAAGCTGGCAGAACAGTAGCTGAGGTTATTCCAAATTAGAATCTTATGTCTTTGAAATCATATATTTTTCCTGATACAGCAAGGGTTAAATTTGTGGGGGGGCATGGAGGAAGAGGGTGTGTAAGTTTTAGAAGAGAAAAATATATTCCAAAAGGGGGACCGGATGGCGGAGACGGCGGTAGGGGCGCTAACATATATCTTGTTGCCTCAAAGGAAGTAAGCGATTTGTCCTTTTTTAAAGCTAATACCAAACTAGTAGGGAAAAACGGTGAACCAGGATCCTCAAAGAAGATGCATGGAAAAGATGCTGATGATTTATACCTTTATGTTCCTATAGGTACACTAGTGAGGGATTCAAATACAAATGAAATTATTTGTGATCTTGATTATAATGGGAAAGTCTTTTTGATAGCAAAAGGTGGTAAAGGGGGATTGGGAAATGCGAATTTTGCTACACCTACAAATAGAATTCCTCATTATGCTCAAGAGGGAGAGCCAGGTGAAGAAAAAGAGGTTTTGCTTGAGCTAAAAATTATTGCAGATGCTTCTTTTATTGGACTTCCAAACGCTGGTAAATCTTCTCTCTTAAATGCTCTAACAAATGCTAAAGCAGTTGTTGGAGAATATTCATTTACTACATTGAAACCTGTTCTTGGTGTTTTATCAGATAAAGATAAATCTGTGGTTTTAGCTGATATTCCAGGTATCATTGAAGGCGCAAGCCGTGGTAGAGGCTTAGGAAATATTTTTTTAAGACATATAGAGCGTTCAAATTCCCTTATATTTGTTCTTGATATAAGTCAGGATCCAATTAACGATTATAATACGATTTTGAAAGAACTTAAGGAATATAATAGGGATTTATTGCAGAAAAAGAGAATACTCCTATTAAACAAACGTGATCTTGTTGATGTAAGCGCACAGGAAAGACTTTTATCTTACTTTAAAAACTTAAATGAAAGAGTTGTTGCTATAAGTGCAAAGAATAGCGAAGATGTTGAGGCTTTAAAATCTATTATTTTAGAATTTGTTACTGAGTCAAAAATACTTGTTTAAAAAAATAAAAAGAACTTTACTAATTCACGAGGACAAATTTTCGAGGAAGTTTAAATGAATAAGAAGATTGTTTTAAAAATTGGCACCTCTTCGCTTATTAAACAAAACTCAACTAATGAAGAGTTTTTAAACATGATTGCAGAGGGTATATCCATAAATATGAAAAAAGGTTTTAAGTTTGTTCTTGTTTCCTCAGGTGCAATAGGTCTAGGAAAGTTCTATACCAATATCAAAAATCCAAAATCGATCCCAGAGAAGCAAGCTGCAGCTTCCGTAGGCCAATTTTACTTAATTAGCGCATATAAGAAAGCCTTTGATAAGGAAAATATTCAGTGCGCCCAACTATTATTTACAGCTTCTGATTTGACTAATCGGGAAAGATTTTTAAATATTCAAAATACACTTAAGGTTTTGTTGAAGTCTAATATCGTGCCTATTATAAATGAGAACGATACAGTCGCTGTTGAAGAAATAAAGATAGGTGATAACGATACCCTTTCAGCTCTTGTTTCATTATTGGTTAGAGCTAATATTCTTACTATTTTTACTGATGTTGAAGGCCTTTATGCAAATAAAGATGATCCAAGTACTTTAATTAGAAGGGTTAAGAAAATAGATGGCTATCTTTATGATATTGCTGGGCAACCTGACTCAAGATTAGGTACTGGTGGTATGTATACAAAGCTAAAGGCTGCTCAAATAGCAACTGATGCTGGTATTTCTGTTTATGTTATTTCTAACAAAAGAGTTAAAGAATTTTTTAAAGATTTGAATAAAGATATAGAAATTGGTACACATTTTGAGCCATCATTAAAATGTTCGCAGAAGATGTCGTGGTTGAAATATAATACTAAAACAAAAGGTAAAGTTATTGTTGATCAGGGTGCAAAGGATGCTCTTTTAAAAAATAAAAGCCTTTTGCCATCAGGCATTGTAGATGTGGAAGGAAATTTTAAAAGGGCAGATGTTATTGAAATTTCTGACCAATTTGGTAATATTGTTGCGAAAGGGTTAACGAATTACTCATCTAATGAAATTTTAAGAATAAAGGGTTCTAATACTAAAGATATTTATAATATTTTGGGCTATAAATTTGGAGATGAAATAGTTCACAAGGATTATATGATAATTATCTAAAAGCTTAGGGGAGGTTATACTTATGGAGACTAATGAAATTAAAGAGTATGTTGAAGGGCTATGTAGAGAAGCAAAGGAATCAACTTATAACGTCGCATCGGTAGATACGAACACTAAGAATAATTTTTTAAATATTTTATCTAAAAAACTAATCGAAAGCGAAAAAAATATTATTGCTGCTAACGCTTCAGATATAGAAATTGCCAGACAAAAAGGGACATCTTCAAGTTTGATTGATAGAATGCTTTTGGATCATAAAAGGATTGTTCAGATGTCAGAGGGTTGTAAAAAGGTATCCTATTTACCAGATCCTATTGGGAGTATTACATTTGGCACCAAAAGGCCAAATGGGCTTGAAATCTACTGTAAAAGGGTGCCCCTGGGATGTATTGGAGTGATATATGAAGCTAGGCCAAATGTAACTATTGAAATTACAACGTTAGCTATCAAATCTGGAAATTCAGTAATTCTCAAAGGCGGAAGTGAGGTTATAAAAACAAACAGGGTGCTTGTAGATCTTATCAAAGAGTCTCTTAAAGAGGCTCAGATAGATGAAAGGGCTGTTCAATTTATAGAGACTACTGATAGAGCTGCAGTTGATATTCTTTTAAAGCAAAGGGGATTTATTGACGTTATTATCCCAAGAGGTTCTGAGGGTTTAATAAAACATGTTGTGGAAAATTCGTATGTACCTGTAATTGAAACTGGAATAGGCAACTGCCATTTATACATAGATGAATCAGCAAATATTGATATGGCATTAAAAATAGCAATTAATGCCAAAACTCAAAGACCAGCAGTTTGTAACTCTATTGAAAAGGTTCTCATACATAAAAATATTGCATCAAATATACTTATACCCTTAGTTATGGAATTTAAAAAGAGAGATGTGCAGATTAGAGGATGTCAGCAAACCTTAAAGTATATAAAGGATGCTGTTCCTGCAACTGAAGAAGACTGGTACAAGGAGTATCACGATCTGATTGTTGCCATTAAAATAGTAAAGGATTTAAGAGAGGCTATTAACCACATTAATAAATATGGATCTAAACATTCTGAGGCAATAATTTCAGAAAATTATTCAAGTATTAGAAGATTTCTTAGGGATGTTGACGCTAGTGCGGTTTACGCTAACGCGTCAACAAGGTTCACAGATGGTGGAGAGTTTGGATTTGGAGCAGAAGTAGGAATAAGCACTCAAAAACTACATGTAAGAGGACCAATGGGACTTGAAGCTCTAACTACGATGAAATATGTTATTTTAGGGAATGGTCAAATTAGAACATAGAATAGCTATTTTAGGAGGTACATTTGATCCAGTTCATATAGGTCACTTACAACTAGGGAATAATGCTCTTAATACCCTGAAGCCGGATATTTTTTTTTGGATTCCTGCGAAGAGATCTCCACTGAAAGATAAAATTTATGCGAGTGATTATCATAGATGGTGTATGCTTTATGAATGCTTAAAAAAAGAGAAGAGATATACTCTAAGTGATTTAGAATTTCTCAGAGAAAGTCCTTCTTACACATACTTTACTCTCATGGATATTAAGAAAGAATATCCTAATTCACAATTATATTTTATTATGGGTTTAGATACTGCTCTCTCATTACCAAATTGGTATAAAATTGAAAATATATTAAAGATTTGTAGATTTGCCGTTTTTAAAAGAAAGGTTGAGTTGAACAATTCACTTGAAAAATTGCCTGATAAGATTCTTTATAATATAGACTTCTTTGAAATTGACATTCCCGATATTTCGTCAAGTCTTATTAGAAAAAAGATTTTGTTGAATGAAGATGATTTATATGACTTTCTCGATCCTTCTACTATAGAATATATTAAAAGATTTAAATTATACAAATAAAAAAGTTTAAAAGTAATTAACTGAGGTTTTTATGGAATATATAAAAATTAGAGGCGCAAAAGAAAATAACTTAAAAAATGTGAACGTAGACATTCCAAGGAATAAATTGGTAGTTTTTACTGGAGTATCGGGTTCTGGTAAGTCGTCTTTAGCTTTCGATACGCTTTATGCTGAAGGGCAGAGAAGATATGTAGAGTCGCTATCGGTCTACGCTAGACAGTTTTTAGGTGAATTGAAAAAACCACAAGTTGAATCTATCGAAGGACTTTCCCCTGCAGTTTCTATAGACCAAAGAGGTATAACTCACAATCCTCGTTCAACTGTGGGCACTTTAACAGAAATATATGATTATTTTAGGTTGCTTTTTGCTAGAATTGGAGTTGCATATTGTCCAAGATGTAATATCCCAATTCAAGCTATGTCTTTAGATGAAATAGTTAATGATTTGTACAAAAAATATCCTGATGAACTAATAATGATTACTTCAGTTTTGATTGAAGGAAGAAAAGGTGAGTTTAAAGACTTAATTAACAGATATAGAAAACAAGGTTTTTTTAAAATGATAATTGATTCGAAAACTTATGATATCTCAGAAGAAGACATTGTTTTAGATAAGAATAAAAAACATACTCTGATTTTAGTTATTGACGAAATAACTCTTACTAAGGATAAAATAAAAAGATTAACTGAAGCAATTAGGTTAGCGTTAGAAGTAGGTAATGGTGTAATCAGAATTCAAAAAAAGGACGGACAATCTGATCTATATAGTGAGAGGCTTTCTTGTCCAAAATGTGGATTTAGCCTTGTGGAATTAAGTCCAAGGCTCTTTTCCTTTAACAGCCCATATGGAGCCTGTCCAGTTTGTAATGGTTTGGGGTTTATAGAGGAGTTAGATCTTGAAAAGGTTTTTGATATGAGCGTTAGTTTGAGAGAAGGCGCCGTGAAAGTTTTCAGGGGTAGATATAATCAGTATTATTTATATAATTTATTGAATTTTGCTAGACTAAAAGGGATAGATATTAATAAACCTGTGAAAATGTTGAGTTCTAAAGAGCTGGATCTTCTTTTATATGGTGATAATGAAGAATTAGACGAAGTTTCGTTTGAGGGTATAGCGAAATACATCGAAAGAAAACGTACAGAATCCTTTAATGAATTTCAGGATGAGTTTAAAGACTTTTTTATTAAAAAAACTTGTAGCTCTTG
Organism: Thermodesulfobium sp.; assembly: GCF_053498235.1. Classification (NCBI taxonomy): domain Bacteria; kingdom Pseudomonadati; phylum Thermodesulfobiota; class Thermodesulfobiia; order Thermodesulfobiales; family Thermodesulfobiaceae; genus Thermodesulfobium; species Thermodesulfobium sp. The sequence continues at coordinate 18,756 of NZ_JBRCUV010000056.1, read as the reverse complement.
TAAAGGCACTAGATTGAAAAAGGAGGCTCTAAGCGTATATATAAAAAATACAAATATTGCTGACCTCTTATCCCTTACCCCAAAAAAGATTTTGGAGTTTATTGAAGACTATGAAAAAAATATCTTTAGATATGAGACACGTGCACGCGAAAAGGATAAAATTTCAAAACCAATTTTCAAAGAAATAAAGAGGAGATTGCAATACCTTCTTGATCTAGGTTTGGATTATCTAACTTTAGATAGGGCTACAATGACTCTATCAGGTGGAGAAGTACAAAGGTTAAAGCTTGCTAATCAAATTGGTTCTGGTTTGGTAGGCGTACTTTATGTACTTGATGAGCCAAGTGTTGGCTTACATCCAAGGGATATATCAAGGTTAGTAGATAGCTTGAAAAATCTAGCTCTTGTAGGTAATACTGTAGTGGTTGTAGAACATGATAGAGAAACTATTGAAGCAGCAGATTTTGTGGTAGATATGGGTCCTGCTGCTGGAGAAAAAGGTGGAGAGGTGGTATACGCAGGGGATATAAAAGGCTTGTACGAATCGGATACGCTAACTGGTAAATATCTTTCTGGAAAGTTAAAAATTATAGAAAATATTCAAAGAAGAAAGACAGATAGTTTCTTAAAGATATTTGGTGCAGCTCAATTTAATTTAAAAAATATAGACATAAATTTACCATTAAAGGTATTTTGTACCATAACTGGTGTTTCTGGTTCAGGTAAAAGCACACTTCTATATGAAATCTTGTATAAAGGAATAAGAAAAGAAAAGGGTTTTAAAGAATTGCCTGGATACTATAAATCAATAGAAGGAGTGGAAAAAATTGATAGAGTTCTCTTAATGGATCAATCCCCTATTGGTAGAACTCCAAGATCTAATCCCGCTACATATACTGGGGTATTAGATGATATAAGGAATTTATTTGCTCAATTACCCGAATCAAAGAGGTTGGGTTTTAAAGCAGGTCATTTTAGCTTTAACGTAAAGGGTGGCAGATGTGAAGCATGTAAAGGTGAAGGATTTAAAAAAATACAGATGCTTTTTTTGCCCGATGTATATGTTCCCTGTGATGTCTGTAATGGTACAAGATATCAAAAAGATACTTTGAAGGTAGAATTTAAGGGTAAAAATATATCTGATGTTTTGAATATGACTGTAGAAGAAGCTAAAGAGTTTTTCTTTGCTCAACCGTCTATAGCGAGGAAATTGTCTGTTTTGAGTGATATTGGTCTTGGATATATAAGATTAGGACAAAGCGCAACTACTTTATCAGGAGGGGAATCTCAGAGATTAAAGTTAGCATATGAACTTACAAAGAAATTTAGAGGTCATACATTATATTTGCTTGATGAACCAACTACCGGACTTCACTTTGATGATATTAAAAAACTTATAAATGTTTTGCACAGATTAGTAGATAGAGGTGATTCAGTAATTGTGGTTGAGCACAATCTTGATGTGGTTTATGCAAGTGATATGGTAATTGATTTAGGCCCTGAAGGTGGAGATAAAGGTGGAGAAATAGTTGCTTATGGTACTCCTGAAGAAATAATGAATGTGGGAAATTCCTTTACGGGCAAATATCTTAAAGAATGGTTTGAAAAGTCTTGACAGGATTTACCCATTTAGTAAGCGGAGTTGGTACAGTAGCTGCTATATACGTTAATCACCCTGAATGGATGAAAAACTTCAATGCAATTGGCGTTTTTTGTGGTAGTTCTTTGGGATCGTTGTTGCCAGATATTGATTCTTCTACTTCAAAAATTTCAAGTTTAGTTAGAAATCCTATTCTTGGCGTTTTTTTCTCGCATAGAGGTTTTTGGCACTCTTTGTTTGCAATAATAGTGCTAGACTTTTTACTAGCTTTTCTGTTAAGATTTCTTATGAATATAGACTTTAATTTTTTTGTAAGTTTTATTATTTTTTTTACTTTAAGTTATGCTCTTCACATATTATTTGATATGGTAGGAAATAAAGGTGTAAAGCTTCTCTCCCCCTTTTGTAATAGAAGCTTTTCACTTCCATTTACAGGTTGGTTTAAAAGCAAAACTCCTGTTGAATTTTTGATCCTTTTGATATTTTTATTAATTGTTTTTGAGGGATTGAGGTGAAATTTTGTTAGAAAAGTTTTTTAATGTTAAAAAAAAGGAAATACCAGGTGGTCTGTGGACAAAATGTCCTAATTGTAATAATGCTATATACACTCGTGAACTAAATGACAACCTTAAAGTTTGTCACCATTGTAATTTTCATTTTAGGTTGACTGTTCAGGAAAGAATAGACATAACTTTTGATAGTTTTGAAGAAATGTTTTCAGGAATTCTTCCAGTGGACAGCCTAAATTTTGTTGATACAATGCCTTATTCTGAAAGACTCAAAGAAGCTCAATATAAAACTAAGAGAGAGGAGGCGATAGTAGTAGGAGTGGGAATTATAAATGGTAAAAGTATTGCTGCAGGTATTTTAGATTTTGATTTTATCGGTGGTAGTATGGGATCTGTAGTTGGAGAGAAGATATTTAGAATTACTAATTATGCTAAAGAAAATAGATTGCCTCTTATATTATTTAGTTCATCAGGTGGAGCAAGAATGCAGGAAGGTATGTTTTCTCTTATGCAGATGGCTAAAACTGCAATGGTAATTGGCAAATTCAAGGATGATGGTGGATTGTATATTTCTGTGCTACTTCATCCAACAACAGGTGGTGTTTCTGCAAGCTTTGCAACTCTTGGAGACATAATTATTGCTGAGCCTGGCGCTTTGATAGGATTTGCAGGCCCTAGAGTTATAGAACAAACAATTAGACAAAAATTACCTCAAGGGTTTCAAAGATCAGAATATCTATTAGAACATGGGATGATAGATGCTGTGATTGAAAGGAAAGCTCTTAAAGAAACGCTAGAAAAGTTGGTGAGCTGGCATGGCTATTGATAAGAAAGAACAATATACTGATTTTGAAAAACCAATAATAGATCTCTATAATAAAATTGAAGAATTAAAAAGGGTATCGGCAGAAACTGGCGTTGATATGACAGGGGAGATAGAATCTCTACAAAAAAGAGTAGAGAGTTTGTATAAAGTTACCATGAAGGATCTTACACCGTATCAAAGGCTTCAAATAGCCAGACATCCAAAAAGACCAACTACTTTAGATCTAATTTCAGGAGTTTTTGATGATTGGTTTGAGATGAAGGGGGATAGACTATACCGTGATGATCCTTCGATAATAGGCGGAATTGCAAAGTTTTCAGGGATAAGCGTAGTTTTTATAGGGCATCAAAAAGGCAATGATACTAAGAGCAATGTTTATAGGAATTTTGGAATGCCACATCCAGAGGGTTATAGAAAAGCTATGAGGTTGATGCGCCATGCACAAAAATTTAATTTGCCATTAATTACCTTTATAGATACTCCGGGTGCATATCCTGGTATTGAGGCTGAAGAAAGAGGCCAGTCAAATGCAATTGCCGAGTCTATATGTCTAATGAGTTTGCTATCGGTTCCTTCCCTGGCAATTGTTATCGGAGAAGGAGGATCTGGCGGGGCACTTGCGATTTCTGTGGCTGATAGGATTGTAATGTTTGAAAACTCCGTATATTCTGTAATTTCTCCTGAGGGTTGTGCTTCAATACTCTTTAAAGATGCAAAATTTGCAGATAAAGCTGCTAGTGCTCTTAAGATGACGTCATATGATTTGCTTTCGTTAGGCATAATTGATGAAATAATTGAGGAACCATTAGGTGGAGCTCATAGGGATAAGGATTTAACTATAGAAAAAACTAAAGAATGCATAAAAAGAAATATTTCTAATCTTTTAAGCTTGAGCGATGAGGAAAGAAGGAGGGCTAAGTGGAATAAGTATGCAAATATGGGTAGGTATATATCGCCTAGTACGGAGTAGTTAATTCTTTATTCTTTAAAATCCAAATTATTAAGAATATCAAAAATATTAGCCAAAGAGATTCTTCAAAAAAATATTGAATAACTAGGGGTTTTTGGAGAGCTGCAGCTCTTATGCCGTTTGAACACGGTGTAATAGGGAGAAAATTTATGATACAACTTATAGGATAAGGCAGAAGGTTAGTGTTGAAAAAGGTACCCCCTAAAAAAGCCATAGGAGTAATAAAAAAAGAGTTGAGACGATTCATTGTTTCATGAGAGGTGGCAATAAGTCCTGCTATAACTCCCAAAGACGAAAATATAAGCAGGCAAAACGAAAGGTGAATTATAAACATACCGTTCCACAAAAAGGGATTCGCACCGTAAAAGAAGGAAACTAAAATAAGTGATGCGCAAGCTAATATACCTCTGATTAAACCTGTTATTATTTTGGCAATCGCAATGCTAGATGTTTTTATTGGAGCTATTAGAAGCTCTTCAAAGGTTTTTGTATATATTCTTGAAATGGTTATTGATGGGCCAGAACCATTGAATGCTGATGTCATTGCCGTGAGCGAGAGAATTCCAGGTAGAACGAAGTTTAGATAAGATCCTTCAGGTGTATGGATTTGTGAGCCCAGTCCCCAACCAAATGCTGTAAGATATAAAATTGGTCCCATAAGATTGGAACCAATAAGTACTATGAGTCTTCTTTTTAATACTATTAAATCCCTTAAAACTATGGGAAACACTTCTCCAACGAGTTGCAATATTGTTCACCTCCATTTCCTGTTATTGTAAGGAACACATCCTCTAAGTTTGTTTCTCTAATAAAAATAGAATTTAAATCATTTAAATTTGCGCTAAAGACTTTTGCTTCTCGAGTTGTGTTAAAAAATTTATAAGCCGTTTTATTATTTTCTTGATATTCAACTGTAATTTTTCCTAATTTATTTATCAATATATTTGGTGCATCTTCTATTAATTTTTTACCTTTATTAATTATCAAAACTTGATCTGAGAGCATTTGGGCTTCTTCGATATAATGAGTAGTTAAAATAATTGTTTTTCCGGAGGATCTTAGCTGTTTTATATCATTCCAAATGGCTCTTCTAGTAAGGGTATCTAGTCCAACAGTTGGCTCATCTAAAAACAATACTTTTGGGTTGTGTAAGAGCGCCCTGACGATAGTGAGTTTTCTCCTTTCTCCTCCAGAAAGTTTATTTGCAAATCTATTTTTCTTATCCAGCATATCCATCGTTTCCAAAAGCTGTGTAGCCCTTTCTTCAAATATAGATTTTTTCATTTTGTGCAGCATTGCGTGGATTAAAAGATTTTCCCACACTGAAAGTTCTGAATCGACGTTTGTGTGCTGTTGAACAACGCCAATGATATTTTTTATTTCTTGCGGCTTCTTGTCTAGATCTATATCAAAGAAATATATTTTTCCACTATCTTTTTTTAAAAGTGTATTTAATATTCGAATAGTTGTAGTTTTGCCAGCACCATTTGGCCCAAGAAGACAAAAGATTTGTCCTTCCTCGACCTCAAACGATAGATTGTCAACGGCAATAACGTCTCTTTTAGTTCCGTATGATTTTGTTAGTTCTACTACTCGTATGGCTTTCAAAATTCTTTCCTAAAGAAGTAGGTTAGTAATCTATTATATACATTATCATGGCTTGTGATGATTTTTTTGCCAATATTCATAAAGTAATTTGGAAATAGCAGTAAGTGGAACGGCCAACAGCATTCCTGGTATAGAACCAAGTGATGCTGCGATTGTTAGGATAATTATTACAAGAGAAGGAGGCACATCTATACTTTTGCTCATTATGTTTGGTGCAATTATTACTCCCTCCAACTGATGAAGTATTATATAAAATATGAGAACTGCGAACGCTTTTATGGGCGAAATTGCTATTGAAATTATAAGTGCAGGAATCGCAGCGATTATTGGTCCAAGATATGGAATAAATTCTAATATAGCTGCTAAAACTCCAAGGAGGAAAAAATACTCAATACCTAAAAAAAACAAACCAAGTCCTGTTAATATGCCAATTGTGATAGATAATATCAGCTGACCTTTTACGTAAGCCCTGATCCCGTGAGTGAGGCAGGATCCAACTTCCATTATTAGAACCTTTTTGTTTTTAGGGCACATTTTTAAAATACCATTTGTAAGAACTGGCAGATCTTTCATAAAAAATAGGGTTAAAATAGGGAATATAAGCCATGAAAGAGCTTTATTTATTAAATCAAAAGTTGATGTTCCCAAAAGATTTAGAAAATTACCAAGCCATTCTTGCAAATGTTCGTGAAGTTTTTGAGTAATTAAATTTAACCAAATGTAGTGTCCTGGGTTTATTTGCAAATTGTTTAAAAAGTTTTGAAAAAACTCATCAAAATTTTTCAGATACTCTGGAAAAGAGATCATTAATTTTTGTACTTCAAAGTTTAAAATGGGGGCAATAAGTAGATATATTATAACAATAGATAGTATTACTAAAGAAAAAACCATCACCGACCCAAAAAATCTTGGAATCCTCTTTTTTTCAAGCAGGTCTACGGGCGGAGATAGAACTATAGCAAATATAAGAGCGAGTAGCACCTGGATTATAAAATCTTTAAATACAAATAAGAATACAGTGAGGGCTATTAATATATAGATTGGTAAAAAATTTAGTAAAGATTTACCCATCATTAAGGACTTTTAAGCTCACTTTTTTCTATCATTAGTTTGTTTATCCGTTCAATTCCAGATTTTGTACCTATTACTATAAGTTTATCAGATTCATTTAAGACAAATTCTTTATCGTGTGGACATGTTATGTATTCATCTTTACTGGAAGGAATACCTGAAACGTTGTTTACGCTATCCCATAAAGTACAAAAGGAGCCTTCAAAGGATTTAGAGAGCGGTATTACTGCACATACGTTTAAAAATTTTCTTAATTCTTCCCAGGATGAAAAACGTTTGCCATCAAGGAATGAATTTGCTGTAACCACTATCTCTTCCATAAAGAGGTCAGTCTTTTCATCTCTTAATATGTCTAAGAATTCAACTATTCCTGGTCTTAAAATGAAATTAACAATTCTTTTTGCGCTGTTACTATAAACAAGAACTACTTCATCAGCTCCAGCTAATTTGATTTTTGATACCCACTCACTGGTACTTGCTCTACAAATAACTTTTAAGTTTGAATTCAACTTTTTGGCAGATAAACAAACAAATCCATTGTCTGAATCACTGGAAGTGACTGCTATTATGCACTTAGCTGATTTTACGCCGGCTTTTAGAAGTATTTCGTCATTTGTAGCATCCCCCTCAATAGTAAGAAATCCATTCTTTTTTGCAAGTTCACAAATTTGAGGATTGTTTTCTATCACTACTACATCTTTTTTATTCTTTCTTAGTTCATTTGCAATTATAGCGCCCATTCTGCCAAATCCACATACTATAATATGATTTTTTAAACTCTTTAACTTATTCTCCATCTTTATTCTTTCCCTTTCTTCAGGGTATGTTCCAAATACATAATCTATTATTCTTGAAATTGCAAACGCAAATACGCCAAAGCTTGATAGTATTAACATTATGCTAAATAACATACCGACATTGTCAAGAGGTTTAACTTCCTCGTAACCAACAGTAGTTATGGTTATTACTGTCATGAAAAGCGCTTCTATAGGATCATAGTGTTCCAAAAACATGTAGCCGAGTGTTCCAAAGAGTAAAATAAAAAGTATAAGAGAGATTTCGCGTTTTATACGTCCTAAAAATAATTTAATCATTATTGTTTAGCTCTAATCACAGCAAATTGATTTAACTGTCTAAGAGAGTCGCATTGAAAGCCTCTTGTACCTCTTTGATATATGTTATTTCAAGGCTTTTTACTACATTTTTCGGTATGTCTATGATATCCTTTCTGTTCTTTTCTGGTATCAAAACAGTTTTAATACCCGCTCTATGAGCCGCAAGAAGCTTTTCTCTAACACCTCCAATTGGGAGAACCTGACCTCTTAGAGTTATTTCTCCTGTCATAGCTACGTTTTTATTAGCTTTTCTTCCAGAAAGAGCAGATACCATAGATGTCGCAATTGCTACTCCTGCAGACGGACCGTCCTTTGGAATGGCCCCTTCAGGTACATGGATATGTATATCATTTTTGCTAAGAATTTCTTCAGGAATATTTAACAGTTTGGCATTAGATTTAATATAACTAAGTGCGGCTTGTGCTGATTCTTTCATGACATCTCCCAGCTGGCCAGTCAGAGTTAATTGTCCTTTACCCGGATAGATTAAGGTTTCTATAAACAAGATATCACCGCCATGTGGCGTCCATGCAAGACCTGTTACAACACCTATTCTATCAACTTCATCAGCCATGCCGTAGCTGTATTTTGCTACTCCTAAATATTTTTCTAGATTTTTAACAGTAAAGGTTACACTTTTTGCCTTGTTTGTAGCAATTAATTTTGCTGCTTTTCTGCATAGAGATGCTATATTTCTTTCTAAATTTCTTACGCCTGCTTCATGTGTGTATTCACGAATAATCTTTGTAATTACATCTTTGCTAATCTTAACCCTTTCTTTGGTTAGGCCGTGAAATTTCAGTTGTTTTGGTAGAAGATGTCTTATAGCAATTTCTATTTTTTCATCTTCTGTGTATCCTGGAATCTCTATGATTTCCATTCTATCTCTAAGCGGTTCTGGTATGGGATCGATTAAGTTTGCGGTAGTTATAAACATTACATTTGAGAGATCGAATGGAACTTCTAAATAATGATCGGTAAAGGAGTGATTTTGTTCTGGATCTAACACTTCAAGTAGGGCACTAGTCGGATCGCCCCTAAAATCAGTACCAACCTTGTCTATTTCGTCCATCATAAACACAGGGTTATTTGTCTGTACTTGGGATATACTTTGAATAATCCTACCAGGTAGGGCGCCTACGTAAGTCTTTCTGTGACCTCGTATTTCAGCTTCATCTCTCATTCCACCAAGAGCAATTCTAATAAATTTTCTGTTTAAAGCTGCAGCAATAGACTTACCAAGAGATGTTTTGCCGACTCCAGGAGGACCAACAAAACAAAGGATGGGTCCTTTTAAGCTCTTTGTAAGCTTTCTTACTGCTAAAAACTCAATAATTCTTTCCTTTACTTTTTTGAGTCCATAGTGTTCTCTTTCTAAAATTTTTTCTGCCTTTTTAATATCTAAGTTATCTTTTGATTTTTTTGACCATGGAAGATTTACGACCCAATCGAGATAGGTTCTGATTACAGGCACTTCTGCAGAAGTACTAGGCATCTTTTCGAGTCTTGAGATTTCTTTATAAACCTTTTTTTCTACTTCTGGAGGCATTTTTGCTTCTTTAATTTTGTTTTTAAGATCATCAAGTTCTGCTTGTTTTTCTTCAGCCTCTCCTAGCTCCTTTTGAATAGCTTTAATTTGCTCTCTTAAATAAAATTCCTTTTGGTGTTTCTCCATTTCTTGATTTATTTGATTTTTTATTCTGGATTCTACTTCTAAAATTGAAATTTCTTTCTGGACGTATTTGAGCAATTTTCTAAGCTTTTCTTTTAGGTCAGTAGTTTCAAGAATAAGTTGTTTTTCTTCTGTGCTATTTATCAAATGTGTAGCTATGTATTCGGATAATCTTGAGGGTTCACTTATGTTATATATAGCAATTACAGCCTCGCTTGGGATATTTTTACCAAGTTTTGTAGCCTCTTCAAATTTGCTTACCAGAATCCTTAGCATTGCTTCAATTTCTGGATCTTTTGATTCTTCTTCTTCCAACTTCTCAAATTCTACTAGGAAAAATGGTTCAGTTTGTTTGAATGATAAAATTTTTGCTCTGTCTGTACCCTGTACAACTATTCTTGCGTGACCGTCAGGCAATTTTAATATTTGAAGTATATTTGCTATTACACCAACTTGGTAAAGACCTTCAACTTCAGCTTCTTCATCAGGCTTTTTTTGTGAAACGACGATGATATGTTTTTCGTATTTTAACATTGCTTCCTCTAGTGCTTTGAGAGATTTGTCTCTTCCAATGAATAGAGGTACTACCATATGAGGGAAAATAACAGTATCCTTTAAGGGTATAAGCGGCAATTCCTTATAAGGTAAACTAATTGTCTCATTTTGGTTCTCTTTTATATCTTTTGTAGCCTTATCCACTCTTTTTCCTCACTTCCAAAAGTTTATTATAAATCTTTATATATTTTACTAAATTATATAACAATTTTTTAATAAAAATAATTTGATAAACATATAATCTATTGACTGGCTTAAATAGAATGAATCTGGGGACTTAATGTTCCCCAAATAATAATATCTACGAGTGATAAACATAAACTTATTAAAAAGGATTTAAAGGTTGAACAATTTGTAATGTCTCTAATACCGATTGCTTGAGTAAAAAACAAGTAAATTTTTAAAATTTCCCAACTGTATGGTATGAAAGTTAGAAATAATGGTGCGCAGGTAATAGAAATTAGTCTTAGAAACAGATCATTTGGCAAAGATATTTTTGTAAATAAATGCGTTAAAAAAAATAATACAAAAACTTTAGAAATAATTATAAAGAGCTCTGTAAGGCTTAAAAAAAACGCTATTAGTAAAAAATTAGCCTTGAAACCTAAAGAAAGTATGTATCCAATCAGGAAATTTAAGGTATACATAAAAATATATAATAGTGCTAATTTGTTGTTATTCTTGTCAAAAACGAAGTCTTTGTAGGTGTTTTTGACTAAAATAATTGCGAATAATAAGGTTTTCAAAAATTTATGTTTATTAATATATCTAAAGTAATTTAAGTATTCTTTACAGTATTTATTTGCCAAGTCTGAAATTATTAGCTGAAACTTCCATGTTGGACCTCCAACAGGAGTGGAAAGTGTAAAATCATCATTTGTAAACTTACTAAAATTGGTTTTTATTTCGTTAAAGTTATTTCTTAATAAATTCCCACAATTCCTACAAAACTTTGCATCGGCAAAGTTAACGGTATTACATTTTTTACAGATTAGCTTTTTCAAAATTTTCATCTCCTTTCTGTTAAAATATAATAATAATAATTATGCTTATATTTTGGAGGTAACTTTGAAAATTTATCACTGTATGTGTGGCTATGAATATGATCCAAATCTTGGCGATATCGAAAACGGCATTGCTCCTGGTATTTCATTCGAAGACCTGCCAGAAGATTGGAAATGCCCATGGTGTGATGCGGCAAAAGAAACCTTTATAGAAGGCAAAAAAGATGATGATTATCAGGGTAGAACTTAAATATCCAAAATCTTTTCTATAAATTTTACATCGAAAAACCAGTTTACCGTACCTGATTGGGGATTTTCTGGATCAGTTGTAATGCTTAAACATGAACACTTCTTAAACGGAACAACTGATCCTGTGAGACTTTTAACCCAATCGGTAAGGGTTGGTTGATGTCCAACGCATATTAATTTAATATTTTCGTCTATGTTTTTTAGATCATGTAGAAATTTTATAAGATCTCCTTCCCATAATGAATCCATTTCTTTTATATTTTCGCATTTTAAAGAATCCGCAATTATCTTGGAAGTTTGCCATGCTCTTTGAGCTGGACTAGTCCAGATTTCAACAGCATCACCGCTAAAAATTTTTTTTAAACCCTTTGCAGTTTTTTTTGCTTTTTTAATACCCTTATCAGTTAATTTCCTATCAAAATCTTTTTGACTAACCCCTATCGTTTCTGCATTACTATGCCTCACAAATATTATTTCCACTGTAGCCTCCAAAGTTTTAAGAGAAGAAGTTAATTAATTTTAACACCTACTAGCAGAAGTTTACACCTTCTGTAAGTAAGTCAAGTATACTGCTAGGTAGCTGTAAAGCTGTTCACGAGCAAGATGCTCGTGTTACTATGGGTGGATGCTCAGGCTAGCAGAAGTTTACACCTTCTGTAAGGTAAAGATGAATTGCTATATTTTTCTCTTGACTTTATGCTTAAAAAATATATGTTATCATCTTTGACAGTTGAATAGAACAAAAATACTTTCCCCGAGCAAGATGCTCAGGGTACTTTGGTAGTGCTTAAGAACGTCAAAAGCAAAAGACACCCCGAGCAAGATGCTCAGGGTACCATAAAGGCACTCAGGGTAACATACATCTTTACTGAATGATACCTTTTATGCTAAACTTTTACAGCCGAGTAATCGGTAAATTCGCACGCCAATTTTTTTTGTTTTGGCGGAGGTATGTTAAGGAGGTTTATGTGTCAATAATTTCAATGAAACAGCTTTTGGAAGCAGGAGTGCATTTTGGTCACCAAACACGTAGGTGGAACCCGAAGATGAAGCCCTATATTTTTACTGCTAGGAATGGAATCTACATTATAGATCTTCAAAAAACTCTTCATTGCTTTGAAGCGGCCTACGATTTTGCTAGAAAAACTGCTTCTGAGGGCGAAGAGATCCTTTTTGTTGGAACAAAGAGGCAGGCTCAGGATGCTATTAAAGAAGAGGCTATCAGGTGCGGATCTCCTTATGTAAATATGAGATGGCTTGGTGGTACTCTTACAAACTTTGTAACTATTATGAGTAGAATTCAAAGATTAAAAGAGTTAGAGGAACTTCAGTCGAGCGGAAGAATAGATTTGTATCCAATAAAAGAATCTATGAAATTAAAAAAGGAATTAGCTAAACTTCAGAGCAATTTGGGCGGAATGAAGAACATGAATAGATTGCCTGGCGCTTTGTTTGTGGCTGATATAAAGAAGGACCAGATTGCAGTTTTAGAAGCAAGAAAACTTGGTATTCCGGTTATAGGTATCGTTGATACCAACTGTGATCCAGATTTGGTTGATTATATAATTCCAGCTAATGACGATGCAATTAGAGCTATAAAGCTTATTGCTGGGAAAATTGCTGATGCGATTATAGAAGCAAAACAAGGACAAGATGCTGTTGAAGTAGCAGAAAGTAAAGATTTTCAAGAGAGTTCAGAAGAAGCTGTTTAGATTCATTTAAAATATAAAACCTAATTAAGGAGTAGATACAAAGTGGAGATAAAAAGTGAAATTGTAAAAGAGTTAAGAGAAAGAACTGGTGCAGGAATAATGGATTGTAAAAGGGCATTGCAAGAGTGTTCCTGTGATATGGAAAAGGCTATAAAGTACTTGCGTGAAAAAGGTCTTGCTAAGGCTGCTAAAAGAGCTGGTAAAGAGGCTAAGGAAGGAATAATTGAGGCCTATATCCACCAAAATAAAAGAATTGGCGTATTATTGGAACTTAATTGTGAAACTGATTTTGTTGCAAGAACTGATGAGTTTTTGAATTTGGCACATGATATTGCTCTTCAGATTGCTGCCTCAAATCCTATTTACATTTCTAAAGAACATGTTCCTGAAGAAGTCCTTAATTCTGAAAGGGAAATTCTTAGAAATCAAGCAAAACAAGAGGGCAAACCTGAAAACATGCTTGATAAAATTGTTGAAGGAAGGCTCAAGAAATTTTATGAAGAGGCCTGTCTTTTGGAGCAGCCTTTTGTAAAGGATCCCTCTTTAAAGGTTTCTGATCTTATAAATCAGACAATTGCAAAAGTTGGGGAGAATATTGTTGTGAGAAGGTTTAGTCGATTTTCTCTAGGGGAGAGCGTATAAAATTTATTAGGAGGGGGATTTATGAGTTCTAGAAGGGTTTTGTTAAAATTAAGCGGCGAAGCCCTTATGGGAAAAAAGGGTTATGGCTTAGACCCGGAGGTGTTAGCCGATTTAGCAGAACAAATTTGTAACGTTTCTAATGAAGATATTCAGATAGCTATTGTTGTGGGAGGGGGGAATATTTTTAGGGGTATTTCGGGCGTAGCTCTTGGCATGGATAGGGCTACTGCAGATCATATGGGGATGCTTGCTACTGTAATTAATGCTCTTGCATTACAAGATGCTCTTGAGAGAAGGGGAGTTCAGACAAGAGTACAAACTGCTATCGAAATTAGAGAGGTAGCGGAACCTTATATTAGACGTAGAGCTATAAGACATCTAGAAAAAGGTAGGGTTGTGATCTTTGCTGCTGGAACTGGAAGTCCTTATTTTACTACCGATACTGCTGCTGCCTTAAGGGCTGCTGAAATTGGAGCTGATATTATTTTTAAGGCTACTTCTGTTGATGGAGTTTATAATGCTGATCCAAAACTAAATCCCGGGGCTGTGAAATTTGATAAACTAAAATATATGGATGTTCTAAAGGAAGGGCTTTCTGTAATGGACACTACTGCTATATCTATGTGTATGGATAACAAAATACCGATTGTTGTATTTAGTTTGCTTGAACCAGGTAATATAGAAAAAGCTCTAAAGGGTGAGAAAGTAGGCACATTGGTTTATTAGTTAATTTTGTTATTAGCAATTAAGTAATATTTGAATTTAGTATTAATTCAAAAGAGAAGGAGGTGTATTAGTTGATTTCAAAAGAGATAGAGCATTTGAAACAAAGAATGTCTAAAGCTGTTGAAAATCTTTCTAAAGAATTATCTTCTGTAAGAACAGGAAGAGCTTCACCAGCTCTCTTAGATCATGTAAAGGTTGATTATTATGGTACTTTAGTTCCTATTAAACAACTTGCTAACGTTTCTCAACAGGATGCGAGAACCTTAATTATAAACGTTTATGATAAAAATGCTCTACAAGCTGTAGATAAGTCAATTAGATTGTCAGATCTGGGACTTACTCCCCAAGTGGATGGAATGGTTTTAAGAATTGTGATTCCTGCTCTTACTCAAGAGAGGAGAAAAGAACTAGTAAAGGTTGTAAAAAAGATGGCGGAAGAGGCGAGAGTTGCTGTTAGAAATATAAGGCGTGATGAAATTGAAATTTTAGAAAAAAGGGCAAAAAATAAGGAAATTTCAGAAGATGATTTAAAGAGGCTTAAAAACGAGTTTCAGAAAATAACAGATTCCTTTATTCAAGAGATTGACAAGCTTCTTTCCAATAAAGAAAAGGAGATAATGAACGATTGATAGGTAATATTATATCGAGTATAAAATTTGACAGTTCTGGACTGGTTCCTGCTATCGTTCAAGATTGTTATACGTTAGAAGTTTTAATGATGGCGTATATGAACGAGGAGTCTTTAAAAAAAACAATCGAAACCAATGAAACATGGTTTTATAGCAGATCTAGGCAATGTCTATGGCACAAAGGCGAGACAAGTGGACATATTCAAAAGGTAAAGGAAATAAGAGTCGATTGCGATCAGGATACACTTCTTCTCTTGGTAGAACAAGTAGGGGGAATAGCTTGCCATACAGGCAATAGAAGCTGCTTTTATAGAAAGATAGTCAACAACGAACTGGTCGAAGAGAAGTTGAGGGATGCTATATTGCCATATCTTTTTTCAACTTTCGAAAGTAGATCGAAAAATCCTACTCCAAACTCTTATGTGAGTAAACTACTTAAAAAGGGAAAGAGCAGAGTATTGCAAAAAATAGGTGAGGAGGCTGTTGAAACTATTATTGCTGGAATGAAAGAGAATAAAGATGAATTTATCTATGAAATAACGGACTTGTATTTTCATATGGCACTCTCGCTTTATACTTTTGGATTAAGTTTTGATAATATTTATGAAGAACTAAATAAGAGAAGGAAGGAAGAAAAAAATGGATAGATCAGAGAATAATAATTTGGAAGAAAAGGCAGAAAACATTATGTTCCCTTTGGACACAAGGGCTATTTCTACACTGGCTGACTATGTAGTAATAAAAGCCTTGGCCGATGGAGTAATGATATCAGGTATGACACGTGGGAAGGAGACGAAATTTCATCACTCTGAGAGAATTGATGCCGGTGAGATAGTAATTGCTCAATTTACTGACAATACTTCAGCAATGAAAGTAAGAGGTAAGGCGAAAATCCTAACAAAATATGGTATAGTTTATTCAGGCATAGTTGATAAAGATTAAGGGTTTGTGGCTTTTTTATCTGGTTTTTCTAGATATTTTTTTATAGCAACTATTGCGGCAATATAAGAGAATTCGCCTAGACCACTTATCTGGCCAAGGCAAACGGGTGCTATAACTGAAGTTTTTCTAAAGTCTTCTCTTGCGTGAATGTTTGAAAGGTGTACTTCTAAAACAGGAGTATTAATTGAGGCTATAGCATCTCTTATTGCATAAGAATAGTGAGTGAATGCGCCAGGATTTATTATAAAAGCATTATACGCATCATAGGTTCTGTGAATTTTATCGATGATATCACCCTCATGATTTGATTGAAAGAAGTCTACTTTTATATCTAATTCTTTTGCAAAGTTTAATATTAATTCTTCCAAACGGTGTAGTGTAAGATTGCCATATATAGCTGGCTCTCTGGTGCCAAGCATGTTCATATTTGGACCATTTATAACGAGTAATTTTATCATTTTTGCCCTCCTAAAAATACTAATATTCTTCATAATCAAAAGCAAAAGGATAACTTACTATATCACGCTACAATTCTTTTAAATAAATTGTTAGATGATGTATTTAAAATAATAATTATATCCATGATATTATCATTCTGATAGCTACTATTGCAAGTATAACTCCAAAGCCCTTTTTAAGCTGTTTGTTTGGAATTTTGTACATTAACCTTGCACCAATCTGAGCTCCTATGATGCCACCAATACCCAAATATATGCTATCGCCTAAGTTGCCAAACTTGTTTAAACCATAGATTGCAGCTCCAACAATCACAGCAGGTACTATGGCTCCAACAGAAGTGGCATGGGCAACCTTTTGGTCAAATTTTGTGATGGAAATTAAAAGAGGAACAAATATTAACCCCCCTCCAATACCAAGTAGTCCTGATGCCATACCACCACAGAGACCTATAAATATTAATAAAAGTTTACGTTTATCCAAAATTATATTGCCTCCCTAAAATTACTTTAATATCATTCTCAAAGCAAAATAAAGCAACACAAGAGAAAATATTATTTTTAAAGTACTTATTGGCACATATGGAATTATACTGCTTGTAATAGATGCACCTATTATTGCTCCCAATCCTACCCAAATTGCGTCTTTTTTTAATCCCCCCTTTTTAAAGTGCACCCAAGCTCCCATCAAACTTATTGGTACTATTGCAGCCAAAGATATTCCCTGTGCTGTGCTTTGCGGTATAGACATAAATAATACCATTGCTGGTATCATAATAAGTCCACCGCCAACTCCCATCATACCGCTGACAATACCAGTAAAAAGTCCTATAACAAGAAAGGTTATAATATTCATTTAAGATAATACCATCCTTATGCTCATTATAAAAAGAAATACGCCAAAGGCTTTTCTTAATATTTTATTTGAGAATTTATACATTGCTCTTGAGCCAATTTGTGCTCCGAGAATACCGCCTAAGGCTAAATAAACACTGTCTGTAAAGCTATTTAGTCCATTGAAATTGTAGATTGTGGCGCCTGCAATGCCAGCTGGGATAATGGCTCCAAGAGATGTAGCGTGAGCTTCTTTTTGTGAATATCTAGCATAGTTAACTAACAATGGCACAAATACTAAGCCTCCTCCAATACCTAATAGTCCAGAAGCTAAACCTCCTAATATACCAATCAAAATAAATTTTAATCTCTCTTTCACTTTTGCACCTCTTTTTATTTGATATTCAGTAATTGATTTTTTCTCTTAGATTTTTTAAGACTTCTCCTATTAGATAGAGGGAACCACAGACTACTATATTTTCGAAAGTACAATTTTTTATAATATACGTTATTGCTTCTTCGGTAGACATATAAGTAAAATCGTATTTACTAAATAATCTTTTGTAATCTTCTAGTAACATTGTTCTATTTGATGGCACCTGCGTGAATATAATTTTTTTTGATAATGGAATTATCTGATCTACCATGCTCTTTGCATCTTTATCTTTAAGAATTCCAATTATGAAAATTGCTTTATCATAAACTAAGATATTTTTCAACGATTTGCTTAATGCTCTGAAACCAGACGGATTGTGAGACCCATCTAAGAGCAATAATGGATGTTTGCTTATTATATGAAATCGTCCTGGCCAAAAAGTTTTTTCAATAGCATATTGAAATTTTTGGTGTTCAAACCTTTCTTTAAGAATATCTCTTAAAAAAACATACGAAGTGACCAAGGCCGTTTTCATGTTTTCTATTTGATATTCAGTTACAGTCGAAAGGGTTATATAATCTGTTTCAAATTCATTAAATATAAACTTTATCTTGTTTGAATTGACTTTTACTTCTACTTCTTCATCTGATAAAATTGGATTTGAACCTATCTGATCGAGATCTTCAAGTATGAGGTTGAGAGTTTCTATATTTTGTTTAGCAACGATAACCCTTTTATTTTTTCTAGAAATTTTTGTTTTTTCCTTTACTATTTCTTCAATTGTACTCCCAAGGTAGTCAGTATGATCTATATCTATCCTAGTTAAGACGCTTATGTCAGGTTCTATAGCATTTGTTGCATCAAGTCTTCCTCCCAAACCAACTTCTAATATACATACTTCAACTGAGAGTTTTTTAAAAAGATAAAGTGCAAGTATTGTAAGGAGTTCGAACTCGGTTAAATTTAGATTTTTTACTTTGTTTTTTATTTCATTAAGTCCTTCAATTAGGGTGGAGTACGGAAGGTCATTTAAGTTGATATTGAACCTTTCGTTATACTCAATCAAATGGGGTGAAGTAAAAAGTCCAGTCTTTATCCCATGTTGTACTAATATATTTTGTATGAACTTTACAGTAGAACCTTTACCATTTGTTCCTCCGACAAGAATAATTTTATAAGGCAAGCTATCTAAATCTAAAATTTCAAGCGCACTCTTGACTCTTTCAAGACCAAAATTCCAGTGATCTACAGTAATTGATTT